>DATAYX010000493.1:0-1663 GCA_036272355.1 Acidimicrobiales bacterium | reverse complement strand
GTCCACCAGTGCGAGATCGGCGTCGTAGCCCGGTGCGCAGGCACCCTTGCCGCGCATGTGGCACAGCGTCGCGGCGGCGCTGCGGAGGCGCACGATGTCCACCAGGGAGAGGGTCCCGAGCGACAGCAGGATTGAAAGGGCGGTCTCCACTCCGCTCACACCGGCGAAGGGTGCCGTTCCCTCCTTCTCTTCGGGCGGGCACGGCGAATGGTCCGATCCCACGCTGTGGATGGCGCCGCTCGCTGCCAGCGCCTGGAGCCGGCGGCGATTCTCCTCGTCGCGCAACGGTGGGCAGCACATGGCGTCGGGGCCGATGCGGGCGGCGTCGACATCGTTGAGCGCCAGATAATGGGGACACGTCTCGACTGTGGTGGCGGCCCATCGCCGAGCCTCCATCACTGCTTCGGCGGACGAGCAGTGGACGACGTGCAAGGCGGCACCCTCTTTCGTCGCGACGGAGCCGGCAAGCGCGACCGCTGCGACCTCAGAGCTGATGGGCCGGTCCCGCCCGTCGGGGCTGAGGTGCGCCGGATCCTCGCAGTGGACGGCGACCGGCAGTCCGGCGGCGGCGGCGGCCCGCATGCCCAGGACAAGCTCGTCCGGACCGCACGGCGGGAACTCGGGCCATCCGCTCTCGCAGAGGAAGGCCTTCAGGCCGACCACCCCCGACCCGAGCAGGGCGTCGAGGGATGTCGCGTTGTATGGCACTAGGCCGCCCCAGAACGCGAAGTCCACGACGGAGGCCGCCGCCGCGGTGGCCTGCTTCGCCCTGACGGCGGCGACGTCGACCGTCGGCGGGTGCGAGTCGATCGGCATGTCGACCACGGTGGTTACGCCGCCAGCCGCGGCGGCGAGGCTCCCGCTGGCCCAGCCCTCCCACTCGTCGCGACCTGGCGCGTCGAAGTGCACGTGCGCGTCGATGGCGCCCGGGAGCACGCTGAGGCCGTCCGCCTCGATGGTACGCGCGCCGCGCCCGCCTTCACCTGGAGGCGTCACCGCGGCGATGATGCCTGCCTCGACCACGACGTCGCACGCGCTGCCGTCGAGCGCGCCACCTCGGACTACGAGGTCCGCTGTCATCCCTTCACCCCGCGGCGCCGAAGCGCTCGGCCAGCTCACGCGTGAGGCGCGGCCACACGACCGGGTCGTGACCAGGAATCAGCGAGTAGCCGCGCTCCGTTGCCAGCCGCTTGAGCCGGCGGATGGGCTCGATCGTCGCCTCGGGGGGCACGCCGACTCGCCCGCCAATAGCGAGCTCGTGCTCGATGTTCTCCGTGAGGTCGGCCGCGTCGAACGCGAAGACCAGCCCGCCGCCACCCACCGATTCGTCGAGGTCGACGATGAAGCTCTGGTGGCCGGGTGTGTGCCCTGCGGTCAGAACGGCCGTCACCCCGGGGGCGATCCCCCCGTCGCCCTCGGCGAGCCGCCAGTCAATGGCGGGGTCGTCGTAGTCGATGCGGTACATCGCGTGGTGCTCGGGATCGGGGTGGCCCGTCAGGCCGTACTCGACCTCGGCGCGCTGGGCGTGGACGGGCACCCGTCCTGCGAAGTGACGCAGGCCTCCCGCGTGGTCGTTGTGGAGGTGGCTCAGCCCCACCGCGTAGATCTCGTCCATTGGGATGCCCGCGTCGGCCAGGGCCTCTTCGAGGGGCTCGCCCGGGCC
>DATAYX010000492.1:0-4929 GCA_036272355.1 Acidimicrobiales bacterium | reverse complement strand
CCTCGGTCAGGTCCACGCGGCTCGACGCTCCCAGGTCGCTCCCGAGCGCGCTCGCCACCTCCACGGCGATCATCCAGTCCGACCACGCGAAGCCCGGTGCGGTGACCTTCGGAGCGAGGCGGCTCACGCGCCCCTCGAGGTTGGTCGTCGTGCCCGGCCGCTCGTGCGCCACCGAGCACGGCAGGACGACGTCGGCGTAGGCGTCAACCGACTGCGACGGGTGGCCCGTCACGGCGACGACGAAGTGGCCCGACGAGAGCGCCTTCTTGGCCACCTCGTGATCGGGGAAGTCGCTGAGCGGGTCTGCGCCCAGCAAGACGAGTGCGGTGACGGGCGGTCCGTCGGCGCCGGCGCCCGGACGGCTGGTCGTCTCACCCGCCATCGAAGCCAGGATCTCGGCCGTCGAGCGTCCGGCGGTCTCGGGTACCGAACCCCACGCCGCGGTGAAGCGGCGGCGGCCCTCATCGAGGCTGACGCGGCCGGGCAGGAGGCCGGGCGACAGGCCCATGTCGAGTGCGCCGAATACGTTGCCCCGCCGGAGCGCCGGCAGGAACGTGGCCTTGGGCAGCGCGGCGGCCAGCGTGCGCAATGCCTCGGCCGTCACTTCGCCGGACTCGGCGTAGGAGCCGCGCCCTGCGATGACCACGACGCCGTCCCCGTCGGGATGCTCTGCCACCAGCGTGCGCGCGCTGTCGAGCGCGCCGGCATCGACCGCCGCGCCCTGGTGGTGCGCGCCGAGGGCGGTGATGGCGTCGCCGTCGCCCGCGAGCGCCTTGGCCACGAGCGGTGCGTCGCCGGGACGGGCCGCCAGGACCGCCACGGCGAGGGGGCTGAGCGCTGTCGGCGTCGGCCCGATCTCGATGAGCGTCGTGCCGTGCTTCATGACCGCCTCGCGCAGCCGGAGGAACAGCACCGGGAGCTCTTCGCGCAGGTCGCCGCAGAGCGTCACGAGCAACGGCGCCGACGCCGCGTCGTCGATCGTCGCTCGCGGCAACCCGAGCACCAGGTCCGCGGGCAGGCCGTCGCCCAGTTGCGCGTCGACCGAGTCGGTCCCGATCACGCCTTTGGCCAGCTTCGCCCACGCGTACGCCGCCTCGTTGGTGAGGCGCGCGCCGCCGATGACTCCGACCGCGTTCGCACCGCCGGATTCCTTCGCGGCGGTGATCCCCTTGGCCACGGCCGCCAGGGCCTCGCCCCAGCTGACGGGCACGAGCTCGCCGGCCTTGCGCACGAGAGGCTCGACGAGGCGGCCGTGCTCGAAGCGGCCCGTCTCGCGCGCCTCGCCCAGGAACTGCCCGCGGCTGGCGCCGAGGCTCACGACCTGCGAGGCGGTGGCCGGCGCGACGTCGACCGCGGCGTCGGCCAGCTCGCTCGGCCGCGGGCCGGCGTCGATCTCGTCGCCGTTGACCTGCTCGTAGCTGAAACGTCCCTTGTCGCACAGCCAGCCGTGGTTGACCGGCTCGGTGTCGATGCCGAGCAGGCGGGTCAGGCGGTTCTGCGAGGACTGCACCGCGACCCGGCAGCCGACGGCGCAGGTGGTGCAGGTGGACTCGACCTGATCGAGGTCCCATGGGCGCGCGGTGAAGCGGTAGGGCGTCGCGGTGAGCGCGCCGACCGGGCAGATCTGCACGGTGTTGCCGCTGAAGTAGGACTCGAAGGGCTCGGTCGGGAACGTCGCGACCTCGACCCGGTCGCCCCGGCCGGCGAAGTCGATCTGGGCCTCGCCCGCGACCTCCTCGGCGAAGCGGGTGCAGCGCGCGCACTGGATGCAGCGCTCGCGGTCGAGCAGCACGAGGTCCGAGATCGCGATGGGCTTCTCGAAGTGGCGCTTTTCCTCGACGAAGCGGCTCTCGCCCGGCCCGTACGCGAGCGTCTGGTCCTGGAGCGGGCACTCGCCGCCCTTGTCGCAGACGGGGCAGTCGAGCGGGTGGTTGGCCAGCAGGAACTCGAGCACGCCGTCCTGCGCCTTCCTCACCCGGTCGTTGGTCGTGTCGATCACCATGCCCTCTGTGACCTCCACGAAGCAGGCCGGCGTCAGCGTCGCGCCGCGTGGCCCCTCGACGTCGACGAGGCACATGCGGCACATGCCGACGGGGTCCATGCGGGGGTGGTAGCAGAACCTGGGGATGTAGGTACCGGCGCGCTCGGCCGCCGCGATGATCAGCTCCCCCTTGTTCGCCGTCACGGCGCGGCCGTCAAGGGTGATGGTGATCTCGTCGCTCTGATCCGTCTTCGGCTTCGACCCGGCCACGTCAGTCAAAGGGACACCCTCCTTCCTTGACGTGCACGAGGAACTCGTCGCGGAACATTCGGATGCCCGATGCGATGGACGAAGGGATCGACGGGCCGAGGACGCAGATGGTCGTCTGCTGGGGCGGCCAGGAGACGCCGGGCGCGATGTTGTCGCAGAGGTCCATGAGAAGGTCCAGATCTTCCTCGCGACCGTCGCCGTTCTCAATTCGGTACATGATGCGCTCGAGCCAGCCCGACCCCTCGCGGCACGGCGTGCACTGCCCGCACGACTCGCGCGAGAAGAACTTGGTGATGCGCCACGCCGCGCGCACCATGCAGCTGGACGAGTCCATCACGACGATCGAGCCCGAGCCCAGCATGGACCCCGCGTCGCCGACCTCGTCCTGGCCGAGCGGGAGCTCGACCTGGTCCGGCCCGAACCAGGGCGCCGAGACACCACCAGGGATGAAGGCCTTGAGCGTGTTGGAGCCACGGATGCCGCCGCCGAGGAGCGGCGAGTAAATGAGGTCGCGGAAGGTGGTCTTCACCATTTCGAGCTCGTAGTTGCCCGGCTTGCGGACGTGCCCGGCCAGGGCAAAGAGCCGTGTGCCCGTCGAGCGGCCGGCGCCGAGCGCGGCGAAGGCCGCGCCGCCATTGTTCACGATCCAAGGGATGTTGGCCATCGTCTCGACGTTGTTGACGACCGTCGGCTCGCCGTAGAGCCCGATGGCGGCAGGAAAGTACGGCGGCTTGATGCGGGGGAAGCCCCGCTTGCCTTCGAGAGACTCGAGGAGCGCCGTCTCTTCCCCGCAGATGTAGGCGCCGGCGCCCGGGTGCACCACGACGTCGACGGAGAACCCCGAGTCGAAGATGTTCGAGCCGACGGCGCCGTGGGCGTACGCGTCGTTCACGGCTTGCTGCATCCGCTCGAGCCCCAGGGCGAACTCACCGCGGATGTAGATGAAGGCCTGGCTCACCTGCAGGGCGTAGGCGGAGATGAGCACCCCCTCGAGGATCTGGTGCGGATCGCCCTCGATCAGCATGTGGTCCTTGAAGGTGGCCGGCTCGGACTCGTCGCCGTTGATCACGAGGTAGGTGACGGGGCTCTTGCGCAGCATCGACCACTTCCGCCCGGCGGGGAAACCGGCACCCCCGCGTCCGAGCAGGCTGGCCGCATCGACCTCGGCGGCCACGGCTTCGGGCGTCATGGTCAGCGCCTTGCGCAGGCCGCTGTAGCCATCGGTCGCGAGGTAGCGCTCGAGGGTGTGCGCGTCGTCGTGGTCCAGGCGCGCGGTGACAATCTTGGGAGCCTCCGTGATCGCCATCAGGCTTTGCTCTCCACGGCCCCGGCCGTCGCGGCGGCACGTCCCGCCTTGGCCTCGGCCTCCTTGGCGCGTTCGGCGACGATGGCCGCCCGGTCGGCCTGCAGGCCGACGCTGCGCCGCACTCGCACCAGGGTCCCGTGCGGTGGCACCGTCTCGTCGAGCCGCCCCGCGCGCAGGTCGTCGACCAGCGTGTCGAACGTCCCGGGCGACTGGGCGCCCACGTAGCGGTGGTTCACCTGCACGCACACCGTCTTGTCGCAGTCGGCCAGGCATTCCGCCTCGTGCAACGTGAACACGCCGTCGGGTGTCGTGCCGCCGGCGCGCACCCCCAGGGTGGACTCTGCATGCTCGAGCAGCTCCAGCGCACCTCCGAGCAGGCAGGCGATGTTCGTGCACACGGCCACGACGTACTTCCCGACCGGCTCGGTGTGCAGCATGTCGTAGAAGGTCGCGGTGCCCTTCACTTCCGCCGCAGTCACCCCGCAGAGGTCTCCGATCTCGGTGATCGCTTCCGGGGTCAGCCAGCCATCCTGTTCCTGGGCCAGATGGCACAGCGGGATGAGCGCGGAGCGCCGTTCGGGGTAGAGCGCGATGAGCTCCTCCGCGCGCTGGCGGATCGTTGCGTTCAGATGGCTCACCGGTCGACCTCCCCCATCACGGGGTCCACCGAGGAGATCACGGCGACGGCATCGGCCATCAGGCCGCCGCGCAGCAGGAGCGGCAGCGATTGCAGGTTGACGAAGCTCGGCCCGCGGATGTGCATGCGGTACGGCTTCGAGGTGCCGTCGGAGACGAGATAACAGCCGAGCTCGCCGCGGGGCGACTCGACCGCCGCGTAGACCTCACCCTCGGGGACCCGGAAGCCCTCGGTGAAGATCTTGAAGTGGTGGATCAGCGCCTCCATGCTCTCGTCGATACGCGCCCTCGGTGGCGGGGTGACCTTGCGGTCCTGCACCCGGTAGTCACCCGGCGGCATCATCTCGACGATCTGGCGGATGATCCGAATCGACTCGCGGATCTCGTTGAGGCGCACCGAGTAGCGGTCGAAGTTGTCGCCATAGCTTCCGACGATCACGTCGAAGTCGAGCTTGTCGTACGCCAGATACGGCATCGTGCGGCGGAGGTCCCAGGGCACGCCGGTCGAGCGCAGGATCGGACCGGTCACCGACAGGGCGAGCGCCTCCTCGGCCGAGATGTTGCCGACGGCCTCGGTGCGCTCGCGGAAGATGGGCTGCCCCGTGAGGAGCTCGTCGTACTCGTAGGTGCGCGCCAGGATCGTGTCGCAGATGATCTCGACGTCCTCCTGCCACCCGTCGGGCAGGTCGGCGGCCACGCCCCCCGGGCGGATGAAGTTGTGGTTCATCCGCAGGCC
>DATAYX010000491.1:0-2208 GCA_036272355.1 Acidimicrobiales bacterium | reverse complement strand
CATGGTCTTCATCACGGCCGGCAAGGGTGGCGGCACGGGGACAGGAGCAGCCCCGGTCGTGGCCGAGGTCGCCAAGAGCCTGGGCGCGCTGACCATCGGTGTGGTGACTCGGCCCTTCACCTTCGAAGGCCGCCGACGGGCGATGCAGGCCGAGAAGGGGATCCAGATCCTCAAGGAAAAGGTCGACACCCTCATCGTCATTCCGAACGACCGGCTCCTCACGGTGTCCAACGACAAGACCAGCATGGTCAACGCCTTCAAGATGGCGGACGAGGTGCTCCTCCAAGGTGTGCGCGGCATCACCGACATGATCACGGTGCCGGGCCTGATCAACACCGACTTTGCCGACGTCAAGATGGTGATGACGAATGCCGGCACGGCCATCATGGGCATCGGCTCGTCCATCGGCGAGGGGCGCGCGGCCAACGCCGCCCGGGCCGCCATCACCTCACCGCTGCTCGAGGCGTCGATCGACGGAGCGCGCGGCATGGTGCTCAACATCGCCGGTGGCTCGGACCTCGGGCTGTTCGAGGTCAACGAGGCGGCCGAGATCATCCACGCCGTGGCGCATCCGGACGCCAACATCATCTTCGGGGCCGTCATCGACGACAACATGGGCGACGAGGTGCGGGTCACGGTGATCGCCGCCGGCTTCGAACGCTGGGACGAGGGCGCGCCCGGCGCCAAGAACGACTTGGCGGCGAGCATCTTCGCCACGCCCGAGCCGGTTGACATCTTCGCCGACGCCACCGGGTCCGAAGAAGAGCTCGACCTGGGTGACGACGATTTCGACGTCCCCTCCTTCCTCCGCTAACGACGGGGTCGCCGAGAGGCTGCACTCGGTCCGGCTGCGCATCGAACGCGCGGGTGGTGACCCGGCCGCCGTCCGCATCGTCGCCGTCACCAAGGGCTTCGGTCCCGACGCCGTCCGCACCGCACTCGCCGCCGGCCTGCACGACATCGGCGAGAACTACGCGAACGAGCTCGTGGCCAAGGCGGCAGAGCTGCAGGAACATGCACCTTCGCCCCCTCCGGTGCGGTGGCACTTCCTCGGTGCGATCCAGCGGAACAAGGTGGCGCGCCTCGCGCCGCTCGTCGGCGTGTGGCAGAGCGTCTCGCGGACCGAGGAAGGAGACCGGATCGCCCGCTTCGCTCCGGGAGCGACGGTGTTCGTGGAGATCGACACCACGGGTCGGTCCGGTCGAAACGGTTGCGCGCCCGACGACGCGCACGCGCTCGTGCCACGACTGCGCGACGCCGGTCTCGACGTGCGCGGCCTCATGACGGTCGCAGCGCCGGGCCCCGAGGCGGCGGCGCAGGCCTTCTCGACGGTGCGCGCGCTGGCCGACGAGCTTCAACTCGAGGAGCGCTCCATGGGTATGACCGACGACCTCGAGGCGGCGGTCCGTGCGGGGACGACCATGGTGCGGATGGGACGGGCGTTGTTCGGCGAGCGGCCTGCCATGCGGTCGGCGTGACGGGGAAGGTCAACGGGAGGCTGACATGACCCTCAGCAGCAGGCTGATGGGCGGATCGGCCCCCTCGCCAGGGCTCATTCGCCTGCCGGGGCGTGCGAGCAGGCACTACGCTGTGCATCGACAGGAGAAGGCATGTCACCCTCGTTCATGAAGAAGACCATGGTCTATCTCGGCCTACTCGACGACGAGTACGACGAGTACGACGACCTCGAAGACCGCGCCCCGCGTGGCTTCTCGGCCGCCACGGCCACGCGGGTCGAGCCCCGGACCCCTGAGTACGAGCAGGGCGGAGAGGAGTTCAGCGGGGGCATGAGCAGGGTCCGCACCCTTCCCCGCGAATCGGCCGTCCCCAGCCAGCCCCGGCCCGCCGCGAGCAACGTGGCCCCCCGCCCGCAAGCGGTGCGCGCGGTGCCCGTCGACTCGACCCTGCAGCCGGTCTCTGCTGCGCCGTCGACCGCCCGCGTCCACGTCGTTGCGCCGTCGCGCTTCGGCGACGCCAAGGAGATCGCGGATCGACTGAAGGACAACCGCCCAGTCATCGTGAACCTCCAGATGGCCGACCGCGACCTGCAGCGTCGCATGATCGACTTTTGCAGCGGGGTCACCTACGCGCTCAGCGGCGAAATGGAAAAGGTCGCGGACCAGGTGTTCCTGCTCGCGCCCACCAACGTGAAGGTCTCCGACGAAGAGAGGCTGCGGTTGGCGGAGCGCGGTTTCGGCCGCAGCTAGA
>DATAYX010000490.1:0-7698 GCA_036272355.1 Acidimicrobiales bacterium | reverse complement strand
ATAGTGAGGGCCATGTTAGCCCAGGCCCCGGTCCCCCTAGCTGAGGCTGCGGACCCCAGAAATGGGCGTGTGGGTCACTCCGGCCGCAGGTGAACGACGTCGCCGGCGCTCACGAGCTGCGGGCCCGATGCGGTGTCGACCACCAGGTGGCCGGCGTCGTCGATGGCGGACGCCAACCCGGTCACCTCGCCGGTCGGCAGCGTGACCCGGACCCGCTGGCCGAGCGTGGCGCAGCGGCTGCGGAGCTCGGCCGCCAGGGCGCGCCGCCCCTCGGTGTCGTCGAGGAGCGGACGCCGGGCGGACAGGCCCTCGAGTAGCCGTTCGAGCAGGACCCCCTTGTTCACCGACTGCGCTGTCCCGCCGACGTCGTCCAGGCAGGTTCCTCCCGCATCCGCTGGGCCCGGCCACGCCACGTTGAGGCCGATCCCCACGACGACCGCCTCCAGTCGGGGGCCGTCGAACTCGGCCTCGGCCAGGACCCCCGCCAGCTTCGCCCCATTCACCAGCAGGTCATTCGGCCACTTGAGGACCGGTTCCACGCCGGCGACCTCGGCACACGCGTCCGCCGCCGCCAGCGCGACCGCCCCGGTGCAGAGGTGGAGGTCGTCCGGCTCACACCCGGGGCGCAGGAGCACCGACGCCAGCAGGTTCGCCCCCGGCGGTGATTCCCAACGGCGGTCAAGCCGTCCACGCCCGGCGGTCTGGTGCTCGGCCACGGCGACCAGGCCCTCGGCGGCACCCTGCCGTGCCTGGTCCAGGACGTAGGTGTTCGTAGAGTCGATCTCGGCGAACCGGCGCACCTCCCATCCGCCGGCCCACATGGCACACAACATAGAACGCGTGCAATTGTGAGGGACCCGTTCCCCGGAGGAAAAACCCAGCGTGCTCGACAAGATCCTCATTGCCAACCGCGGCGAGATCGCCGTCCGCGTCATCCGGACGTGCCGCGAGATGGGCATCGGCACCGTCGCCGTGTACTCCAACCTCGACCGTGACGCACTGCACGTGCGCATGGCCGACGAGGCGTACGCGCTGGGCGGGGAGACGGCGGCAGACAGCTACCTGAACACCGACGCCATCTTGAAGGCGATCGAGCAGAGCGGCGCCGACGGGGTCCACCCCGGATACGGCTTCTTCTCGGAGAACACGGATTTCGCCCGCGCCATCACCGAGCGCGGCGTCACCTTCATCGGCCCGCCGCCCGAGGCGATCGAGGTCATGGGCGACAAGATCAGCTCGCGCCTGGCCGCAGAAAAAGCGGGAGTCGCCGGGGTCCCCGGTCGCTCCGAGCCCTTGACCTCCCCCGACGAGGTGCTGGCGTTCGGCGAAGAGCACGGCTGGCCGGTTGCCATCAAGGCCGCATACGGCGGGGGCGGGCGCGGCATGAAGGTCGTCGGCTCAGCCGCCGAGGCGGCCGAAGCCATGGAGTCGGCAGCCCGCGAGGCGCAGGCGTACTTCGGTCGACCAGAGATCTACCTCGAGCGCTACCTCGGCTGGCCGCGCCACGTCGAGATGCAGGTGCTCGCCGACCAACACGGCAACACCCTGTGGCTCGGCGAGCGCGACTGCTCGGCCCAGCGGCGGCACCAGAAGCTCGTCGAAGAGAGCCCAGCGCCCGACTTCCCCGACGACATCCGCCAAGCCATGGGGAAGGCGGCCGTGAAGGTCTCCGAGGCGTGCGGCTATTACAACGCGGGCACCGTCGAGTTCCTGTACCAGGAGGGGGAGTTCTATTTCCTCGAGATGAACACGCGGCTCCAGGTCGAGCACCCCGTCACCGAACTCGTGACCGGCCTCGATCTCGTCGCCTGGCAGATCCGCATCGCCTCGGGCGAGGCGCTCGACTTCTCCCAGGAGGACATCGCGCGCAACGGGCACGCGATCGAGGTCCGCATCAACGCGGAGGACCCCAGCGGCGGCCGCTTCAGCCCATCGCCGGGCACCCTGACCTCGTTCCACCAGCCGTCCGGGCCCGGTGTCCGCCTCGACGCCGGCTACGAAGGCGGCGACACCATCTCGCAGTACTACGACAACCTGATCGCCAAGCTGATCGTCTGGGCGCCCGACCGCGAATCGGCTCGGCGGCGGATGTTGCGGGCCATCGCCGAAACGCGCATCACCGGAGTGGCCACGACACTCCCGGCTGACGTGGCCATCCTCAGCCACCCCGACTTCGCCGGCGCGACGCACTCGACCAAATGGGTGGAAGAGAGTCTCGACCTCAGCGGCCTGGTGGCCGAGACGCCAGGAGCGCCGACACAACCATCCGGCGACGAAGAGATCCCGACCGTCGAACGAGACGTGACCGCCGAGGTCGACGGTCGCCGGTACTCGGTGCGCCTGTGGGTGCCCGACCTCGGGCCGGCGTCCGGCTCGGCGCGCCCCGCGGGCCGGCCCAAGCGGGCCGCCTCCTCCTCCGCAGCCGGCACCGGATCGGGCCAGGTCGCCGTGCCCATGCAAGGCACGATCGTGAAACTGCTCGTTGCCGTGGGCGACGTCGTCGAGGTGGGCCAGACGATCTGCCTTCTCGAGGCCATGAAGATGGAGAACGCTGTGGCCGCCGAGAAGGACGGCGTGATCAAGGAGCTGCGCGTGAGCGCGGGCGACTCGGTCGGCGCGGGCGACGTCGTGGCGGTCATCGAGTAGGTGACCCCCGCAGCGTCCGCAACCGCCGAGGCCAAGGACGCCGCTGCTGCGGTGGTCGACCGCCACCTGGACGACCTGGTCGCACTCAGCCACTTCGTCCACGAACACCCTGAACTCTGTTACGGCGAGAGGGTCTCGGCCCACGCGGTGGCCGAAGCAATTCGGGCCGGCGGAATGGACGTCGACGAGGGCGTCTACGACCTGGAGACCGCGTTCGAGTCACGCTCGGGTTCTGGAGACCTGGTCGTCGCAGTGTGCGCGGAGTACGACGCGCTCCCCGAGATCGGTCATGCATGCGGTCACAACATCATCGCCGCCACTGCCGTCGGTGCGGGCCTGGCGCTTGCCGCAGTGGCCGACGAGGTAGGGCTGTCGGTACGTGTGCTCGGCACGCCGGCCGAGGAGGGGGGCGGCGGCAAGGTGCTGATGCTCGAACGCGGCGCCTTCTCCGGCGTCCACGCCGCGATGATGGTGCACCCCTGGCCCTCCGAGTGGCTGTCGGCCACCTGCTTGGCCGTGGCGCACTTCGACGTGCGGTACGGCGGCCGGGAAGCACACGCGTCGGCGGCGCCGTGGGAGGGAGTCAATGCGCAGGACGCGCTGACGGTGGCGCAGGTCGCTCTCGGCCTGCTGCGCCAACAGCTGCCCCCCGGCGATCAGATCCACGGCGTCGTGACAGAGAGCCCAGGCGCCGCCAACGTGATCCCGGGGGCGATGACGGCCCGCTACATGGCGCGCTCACGTACGGCCGAAGGGCTCGCCGCCCTGCGTCCTCGGGTCGAGGCCTGTTTCGAGGCGGGAGCGCTCGCCACGGGCTGCACGCTCGAGTACGAAGAACTCTCACCGGTGTACTCCCATATGGAGGCCGACGCCGCGCTCCTCGGGGCCTACCGGGCGAACGCCGAGACCCTCGGCCGGCGTTTCGAGGCCGACGATGCGGGCAAGCCGCAGCCGACCCTTTCGACCGACATGGCGAACGTGTCGCTGGTCGTGCCCACGATCCACCCGTTGATCGCCGTCGAAGCGAACGGCGCCGTGAATCACCAGCGCGAGTTCGCGGCAGCGTGCGTGACACCGTCCGCCGACGCGGCGGTCCGCGACGGCGCGGTCGCCTTGGCCTGGACGGCCATCGATGCGGCGGCAGATCCCGGCCTGCGCGAGCGGCTGCTCCGGCGCGCGTGATCACCGAGCACGCACTGCTCGAGGTCGTCCCGGGCCGCGAGCCCGAATTCGTGGCGGCCATGGAGCAGGCGAAATCCCTGATCGCCGCCAGCCCGGGATTCCTGTCGCTCCGGGTCGAACGCTGCGTGGAGCGCGCCAGCTGCTTCCTGTTGCTCGTCGAATGGGAGAACTTGAAGGACCACACCCAAGGTTTCCGCGGCTCACCCGCCTACCAACAATGGCGTGCGGCGCTCCACCACTTCTACGACCCTTTCCCCGTCGTCGAGCACTTCGAGCCGGTCATCACCGTCTGAGGACGCTCAAAGTCCGGGAGGCGGGCGCGCCGGCACAACGGCGTCGAGGAGCCCGAGTTTCACCACCGTGTAGCCGATTCCCAGTGCTCCCAGGTGGGCCTCGAACGTCTGCTCCGTGTAGGCCCCGGGTCCCGGTTGGGGGTTGCCGAAGACTGTCGCCGCCTGAGCGGTCTGGTCGGGCGCGAAGAAAAGCCAGGCCGGGTTCTTGGAGGACGCCACTTCGGCCGCGAGCCCCTTCGAGCGGACGACGTCGAGCGGCGACGGGCTGACCGCCGGGCTGCCTCCGCTCAGGAAATCGAGGTCGTAGGCGGTCCAGTAGTCGCCGTAGGCATCGGTGATGTGGTGCTGTCGCATCGCGTGCACCACCTGCTCCATGGGAGCGTCGCCCTGGTGCCAGCTGGTGAAGAAGGCTGCCGGGACGCCCGCCGTGCGCGCACCGGCCACGGTGAGGAACAGAGCGCCCAGGACCCCCACTGCGGCGAGCGCGAGCGCGCCCCTGGCGACCGGAGGGTGCCGTTCATCCGGCCGTGACTCCTTGGCATGCAGCGTTCCGAGCGAAGTAGCGAACAGCACGACGACGAGCGCCGGGAAGTAGACGCCATAGCGGCCGTCGTGCCAAAAGGCCGTGCCCGGGAAGGCGGCGTAGAAGAACGGGTACACGACGACGCCGGCCGCGACGGCCGCCGGGATGGTCGTGGTGCGCTTGCCGACCGCGACCCACACGGCCCGCACACCCGCCGCTGCGATCAGGAGGAGCACGACAGCGTAAAGAAGCTGTCCCACTGCGTTCCCGCCTACCCATTCGCCGGTCGAGACCGTGCGCACGCCGAGCTGCAACGGCAACATGTAGTGGAAGAAGACCGACAGTCGCTCTCCGTAGGTCGCGCCGCCGTTGGCTGGGAGCGAGCTGCTCTTGAGCGAGGCGAATCCGGTGTGCGCATTGGCGTACAACCACGGCAGCGATCCGACGAGAACTCCGCCGAAAGCGAGTACGAGCGCGGCGAATCGAGACGGCTCAGCGACCCGGGAGCGTGCATCGCGGGCAACGGATCCCGATCCTGCCCACCACCATGCGAGCAGCAGAACGAGACAAGGCGGAGCGAAGTACGCGATCTCGGGCGAGGCCCACCACCCGAGGCCGAGGGCGCCGCCCAGCAAGAAGAACGTGCCCGGCCCGGCACCGCGGCGGTAGACCCGGACGCAGCACAGGAGGGCGGCGAGCCCACAGCACAGGGTCGCCTCGCGGAAGCCCCCCTCGCGCACCGACTGCCAGATCACGACGTAGGGCCACGCCCAGACTGCTCCAGTTGCCGCGAACGCCAACGGACGGCTCCTCGTCGCTGCGAGGGTCACAGCTCCGACCAGGACGGCGCCGACGGCGCAGAGGAACGCCGGCGTGCCGTTCATTGCCGGCTCGCCGCCTCCTCCGACCTTGAGGCCCAGGGCGACCACGTAGGGCTCGAGGCCGCCGTAATGCTGGCCCCAGTAAAACGCCGTGAAATGGCCGCCGCCGATGGCGCGGGCCATCAGCCCCACGATGGCTTCGTCGCCCCAGATCGGAAGCTCGACCAGGAGCCACGCCCGCAGCGCGAGCCCATAGACGATGGCGACCGTCGCCACGGCGAAGACGGCCACCACGGCCGGATTGAACGAGGCCCTGCCCCTCGGCGTCTGGGTCTCCGCAGGGGTCGGGGCTTCCACGACCGTCCGCGTTGCTGCACCTGTGGACATCACGCCGTGACTACCACCGCCGGACATGCGTATCGGCTAGGTCTCGCGCGGTGGTCCGACGAACATGTCGAGACAGTCGTCGAGCCCGGCGATCTCGATGTCGTCACGGCGACGTTGCTCCCACACCTCACGACCCATACGAAAGCGCACAGTGCGGCCCGACGAGTCGCGCCGCGGGCCCCTTGCCTCCCCGTTCTCCTCGTAGCCCACCGCTCGGGAGGTGGCGAGTGAAGCCACGTTGTCTTCGAACGCACCGCTCAGCGCCTCCTCCGCCTCGAGTCCCGCAAAGGCGAGGTGCAGGATCGCCTCGCGCATTTCTCGCCCGAAGCCCTGTCCTTGATGCGATCGCCCCAACCATGAGCCGGTTTCGACGGAGCGCACGGATCGGAAGTGCTCGGCGCCGATGTCCTGCACACCGACGGGGCGCCCTTCGACAAAGACCCCCGCCGTGAACGTCCACTTGTCCGGCGACCAGTTGGCTCGCTGGGTCCAGAGCCACTTCGCCGTCTCACGGGCGCGCGGCCCCGGCTCGAGATCGGTCCACGGGACGAAAAAGGGCATGGTGTCGGCATCGTGGACTCCGGCATCCACCAGTTCGATGAATGCTGCGAACTCGGCTTCTCTGGGCAGCCGCAGTTCGAGCCGGGGGGTGCGGACGACGAGGTCGAACAACGGCCAGAACGAGTCCGGCCCCGGCATCCCCTCAGCCGCCGGGTTGATAGACGCCGAACTGGCTGCGCAGGACGTCGGAGACCTCGCCCAGCGTCGCCATGGCCTTGAGGGCGACCTTCATCGGAACAAGCAGGTTGCCCTCCCCCTTTGCTGTTTCGGCGATGTCGGCCAGGGCGCGGTCCACCGCCGCTTGATCCCGCTCCGCCCGCACGGCGCGAGTGCGCTCGATTTGGATCTGCTGCAGCTTGACGTCGATCGGGAAGACCTCTGTGGGCTCTGCTGCCGCGTCGGTGAATCGGTTCACACCGACCACGACCTTTTCACCGTCATCGACCGACTTGGCGAAGCTGTATGCGGCCGCCTCGATCTCCTCCTGCATGAAGCGCGCCTCGATCGCCGCCACGGCTCCGCCTAGCTCGTCGATGCGCCCCAGGTAGGCCGTTGCAGCTTCTTCCACCTGGTCCGTCAGCGTTTCGACGTAGTAGGAGCCGGCCAGGGGGTCGACCGTGTCGGCGAGGCCGGACTCGAACCCCACGATCTGCTGTGTACGCAGTGCGATCTTCGCGGCGCGCTCGGTCGGCAGGCCGAGTGCCTCGTCGAACCCGTTCGTGTGCAAGCTCTGTGTGCCTCCGAGCGCAGCTGCCAGCGTCTGCACCGTCACGCGGACGATGTTGTTCTCGGGCTGTTGCGCGGTCAGGGTCGAACCGCCCGTCTGCGTGTGGAACCGGAGCATCTTCGACCGATCGTCCTTGGCGCCGAACCGCTCCGTCATGATCCGGGCCCACATGCGCCGCGCCGCTCGGTACTTCGCAATCTCCTCGAAGAGATTGTTGTGCGCGTTCCAAAAGAACGACAGGCGTGGCGCAAAGGCATCGACGTCCATGCCGGCCGCGATGGCGGCCTCGACGTATGCGATGCCGTTCGCCAGCGTGAAGGCGATCTCCTGCACGGCTGTCGATCCGGCCTCACGAATGTGGTAGCCCGAGATCGAGATGGTGTTCCAACTGGGCAGGTTCTCCGCGCAATAGGCGAAGGTGTCAACGATGAGGCGCATGGAGGGACGCGGCGGGTAGATGTAGGTGCCGCGCGCGATGTACTCCTTCAAGATGTCGTTCTGGATCGTCCCTCTGACCTTGTCGCCGGGCACGCCTTGTTCTTCGGCGACCAACTGGTA
>DATAYX010000489.1:0-1621 GCA_036272355.1 Acidimicrobiales bacterium | reverse complement strand
ATCGGTGGTGACGTGCACGCCCGAGGCGACCACATGGGATGCGCGCGATACGTGGTTGGACGAACACGTGCTCGTGGTAATGCCCGAACCCGGATGTGACAAGCGGTTCGCCGCGCTGGCAGGCGCCGTCTTGGACCGGTCGTCGGCCCACCTGGTCGGTCTCTACGACATCGGGGCAACGGCCGGCGCTTTCGTCGACTTGACCTCGAGTCCGTCGAGCACGACCTCGACCAGCTCTGCGCCCAGCACCACGACGACGACGGCTGCCACGACGACGTCGTCCTCGGGTCCGGAGAGCTGATCGGTGGTCGTCGCCGTTGCCATCCTCGTCATCTCGCTCTGCCTGTTCGGTGTCGCCATGGCGACGTTGTGGTGGATGCTCCATGCCTGGCGCACACCCGAAGTGTTCCGGTCACTCGGGTTCGGCCAGGGGGTCGCCGGCCGCGCCGACTCCCCGCTGAGCTTCTCGCTGATCGTCCCGGCCCGGCACGAGGAATCGGTGCTGGGTGCCACGCTGGACCAGCTGGCGGCACTCGACTACCCGGCCTTCGAGGTCCTCGCTGTCGTCGGCCACGACGACCACGGCACGAAGGAGGTGGCCGATGCCGCCGCACGTCGTCACGGTGGACGGATCCGCGTCGTGGTCGACCACTCGTGGCCGAAGAACAAGCCGACTGCGCTCAACACGGCCCTCGCCGATTGCCGGGGGGACGTCGTGGGCGTCTTCGACGCCGAGGACGAGGTGCATCCCAGACTCCTGCGGCAGGTGGCCGGTGCGTTCGACCGCAGCGGGGCGCATGTCGTGCAGGGCGGCGTCCAGCTCATCAACTTCCAGTCGAGCTGGTACTCCCTGCGCAACTGCCTCGAGTACTTCTTCTGGTTCCGCTCGCGGCTGCACCTGCACGCGGAGCGGCGGTTCATCCCGCTCGGTGGCAACACCGTGTTCGTGCGTACCGATCTGCTACTCGCCGTCGGTGGCTGGGACCCCACCTGCCTGGCCGAGGACTGCGAGCTCGGCGTACGCCTCTCCAGCCTGGGCGCGCGCGTCGACGTCGCGTACGAGCCGATGCTGGCCACACGCGAAGAGACGCCCGGGACGCTGCGCAGCCTGCTCAAGCAGCGGACCCGCTGGAACCAGGGATTTCTCCAGGTCCTCCGCAAGGGTGAGTGGCGCCGGCTGCCGACCCGGGGCCAGCGGGCGCTGGCCCGCTACACGCTGGCCATGCCGTTCCTGCAGGCCTTCACCGGCCTGGTCATCCCGGTGTCGATCTATTCGATCATCGCCCTGAAGATCCCGGTCGCCCTGGCGCTCGTCTCTTTCTTGCCTGTGATCCCGACCCTGGCGGCCCTCGCCTTCGAGCTGGTGGGGCTCCGCGAGTTCGGACGCGTCTTCTACATGAAGCCGCGTGCGTACGACTATCTCCGGCTCGTGCTCGGCCTGTTCCCGTACCAGCTCTTCCTCGCCAGCGCCGCGGTGCGCGCGGTCGCACGCGAGATGTTCGGCCGGCGCGGCTGGGAGAAGACGGCGCACACCGGTGCGCACCGCCCGGCGACGGCGCCGCCGACCGCTGGACGCCCGCCGGACGCGCCCGTCGATGTGCCGGCGCCACGTGAGCGCCAG
>DATAYX010000488.1:0-2097 GCA_036272355.1 Acidimicrobiales bacterium | reverse complement strand
TCTCGAACCGACGTTGACGGTGTCCACCGCGCCGGGCACCGCCAACGGCGTGGGAGTGATCGTCGCGCCCGGCGGAGGCTGGACGAGCTTCGGGAACTACCGCCAGCGGGTGAGCGAGAACTCCACGGTCTTGTCCGCCGGACCGCGGCCACGCCGGGACGGCGCGAACGAGAGCGCCGGCCGGAGTGCGTCGTCGTCCGTCTCCTCGAAGGCGTGTGCCGCTTGCTGGTGGCGGAGGGCCTCTTCGAACTTGGCGGGTGGCAGCGGCTCGCCGAGGAAGAACCCCTGCCCGAGGTCACAGCGGGCCGCCCGCACGTCGTCGAGCTCGCTCTGGGTTTCGATTCCTTCGGCGACCACGGTCAGGCAGAGGTCATGCCCGAGCCCGACGATGGAGCGGACGAGCGAGCGGGCCTGTTGGATCGACGACGTGCCGCCCAGTTCGCTCACGAAGGAACGGTCGATCTTGAGGATGTCGATCGGCAGCCGGCGCAGGTACGAGAGTGACGAGTAGCCCGTGCCGAAGTCGTCGATCGCGATCTTGACGCCGATCTCGCGCAGCCGGGCCAGACGGTGGTGGACCCGGTCGGTGTCGGAGAGCAGCGCGCTCTCGGTCAGCTCGAGCACAAGGCCGCTCGGCGGCAGTCCGCTGTCCACGAGCGCGGCCTCGACCTCGCCGACGAAGCGGTTGTCGTAGAGCTGGTAGGCGGACACGTTGACGGCGACGCTCATGTCCTTGGCTGCCGGCAGCAGCCGCCAGCGCACGACCTGCTGGCAGGCCTCGCGCAGAACGTAGCGGCCGATCTCGCTGAGGAGGCCCATCTCCTCGGCCACCGGGATGAACTCCTCCGGTGAGATGAAGCCGCGCTGGGGGTGGTTCCAGCGGACGAGCGCCTCGGTGCAGACGGGTCGGCTGGTGACCAGGTCGAAGATGGGCTGGTAATGGAGGCTGAGCTCCCCGTAGTCCCGCACCGCCTGGCGCAGGTCGGCGTGCAGGGCGTGCCGGGCCGCCATCGTGCTCTGCATCTCGGGCTCGAACGTCATGAGGCAGTCCCGGCCGGCGGCCTTGGCGGCGTACATCGCGATGTCCGCCTCGCAGAGCAATGCTTCCGCCTCCAGCGAACCCCCGCTGGTGAGCGTCACGCCGATCGATGCCCGGATGCTGATCTCCCGGCCGTTGACGTCGAACGGCTCTCGCAGGGCTTCGAGGACCCGGCTCGCGGCGTCCACCGCGTCGATGTGGGTCGTGCCGTCGAGGATGATGGCGAACTCGTCACCACCCAGCCGGGCGACCGTGTCGTCTTCGCGCAGGCAGCCGTCGATGCGCTGGCCGACCTCCACGAGGATGAGGTCGCCCACGTCGTGGCCCAGCGTGTCGTTCACGATCTTGAAGCCATCCATGTCGCAGAACAGGACGCCGACCACGATGCCCGTGCGATGGGACCGCAACAGCGCGTGGTCCAGGCGGTTGCGCAGCAGCGAGCGATTGGCCAGTCCGGTGAGACCGTCGTGGAAGGCCTGGTGCTCGAGCTCTCCGAGCAGCCGGTGGTGGTCGGTGACGTCGCGGAAGCTCCAGACCCGCCCGACGACCTCCCCTTCGATCTTCTGGGGCAGCGAGTGCCGCTCGAAGACCCGCGCATCCTTGAAGAGGAGGATGTCGTCGCTCTCGGCCTCGGGGTGCGCATAGAGCTCTTCCACCTTCGACACGAAGGCCTCGGGGTAGCGGAGCTGGTCGAGGACGAACTGCAGCGCGGCCTCGTCGTCCCGCCGGGCCAGGATGGCGTCGGGAATGCACCACATCTCGGCGAAGCGTGCGTTGAACTGCGCGATGTTGCCGCTGTTGTCGACGACGAGGATCCCGTCCGCGGTCGAATCGAGTGTGGCGGTGAGCAACGACAGAGTGGAGCGCACGTCGTTGGCCGCACGATCACGTTCGGCGAGGGCGACCTCGCTCTGCCGGACCTTGCCGGCGAGGATCCAGGTGACGAACCACACGCCGAGCACGCTGAGGATGGCCAGGCCGTGCACCGACGGCGTGGGCACGTACGTGTCGACGAGACCGAGGCCGATGGCGATCTGTCCCGCCAGCGTCGAGATGGC
>DATAYX010000487.1:0-2293 GCA_036272355.1 Acidimicrobiales bacterium | reverse complement strand
CCGAAGACCCCCCGCCAGGCCTGGTACTGGCTTCTCTTCGCCGTGGGCGGCTTCGTCGTCGGCCAGCTCGCCGCCGGGGTCTTCGCCTTCGTCGCCGGCGCCGTGGCCGGCAAGACCGTGGCGCAGACCGAAGCGCTGGCGACGCACACGGTGCCACCCGAGTGGTACGTGATCTCGACGCTGATCGGCCTGTGGATCGGCTTCCTCGGCGCGCCCTGGCTGGCCAGCCGCACGCAGGGCACGAGGCACTTCGCCCGCGACCTCGGGGTGCGCTTCCGGTGGCTCGACCTCCTCGGCATCGTCATCGGCATCCTCGGACAGGTCCTCATCACCTTGATGTACGCGCCCTTCCAGCACGACATCAAGAACTTCAACGCACCGTCCCAGCGACTCACGGGCGCGTCACACGGCACCGGGTTCCTCGTCATCGCCATCGCGACCGTGCTCCTCGCACCCGCGGCCGAGGAGCTCTTCTTCCGCGGCCTCTTGCTCAAGTCACTCGTCCGCCTGTTCACGCCGGTGCATGCCGCCGGCCGCGCCCGTACCGCCGCAGTCGTCCTGGCGGTCATCGCCGACGGGCTCCTCTTCGGCGCCGCCCACGGCGAGTGGGTGCAGTTCGCGGGCCTGGCCGCCTTTGGCATCGTGCTGGCCGCTGTCTCCTACCGCACGGGACGCCTCGGCATGAACACGGTGGCGCACGCGACGTTCAACCTGATCGCGATCATCGCGATCGCGGTCAACGGGAGCGTCATCCTCTTCCACTGACGCCCGATCGCGTCGTGCCCGGTCCGGCGAAAGGGCCTCCCGCCGCCACCTATGGTGGTGCCCCGTGAGCCGCATGGACCAGGTCTTCAAGGCGTACGACGTGCGCGGCACGGTGCCCGATCAGCTCGATGCCGACATGTGCCTCGCCGTCGGCCGGGCCATGGCGCGTTTCGCCAAGGCGCCGGAAATCCTGGTGGCCCGGGACATGCGCGAGTCCGGCGTCGAGCTGTCGCGGGCGTTCTCCGACGGCGTGCGGGCCGAGGGGGTCGACGTGACCGACCTCGGGCTCGCCTCCACCGACTTCCTCTACTTCGCCGCCGGGTATCTCGACGCGCCGGGTGCGATGTTCACCGCGTCGCACAACCCGGCCCGCTACAACGGGATGAAGCTCTGCCTGGCGGGGGCCCGCCCGATCGGGCGCGACACCGGTCTCGCCGACATCGAGGCGGAGGCCGAGAAGCTCTACGGCGAACCGGTCCCGGCGCTGACCGGTGGCCGCCGCGAACTGGACCTGCTGGGGGAGTGGGCCGACCACGTGATCTCCTTCGTCGACGTCTCCTCCCTGCGCCCGCTCAAGGTGGTGGCCGACACCGCCAACGGGATGGGCGGCCTGGTCGTGCCGATCGTCTTCGACCGGCTCCCCTTCGAGGTCGACATCCTCTACCCGGAGCTCGACGGCAACTTCCCGAACCACCCCGCCGACCCGATCCAGCCGGAGAACCTCGTCGACCTGAAGAAGGCCGTCCTCGACCACGGCGCCGACATCGGGCTCGCCTTCGACGGTGACGCCGACCGGGTGTTCCTCGTCGACGAGCGGGCAGAACCGGTGTCGGGCTCGCTCACCACCGCGCTCGTCGCAGCGTCGATGCTCACGAAGCACCCGGGCGAGACGATCCTCGACACCCTCATCTGCTCGCACGTCGTGCCCGAGACCGTCACGGAGAAGGGCGGCACCCCGGTACGGACCCAGGTGGGCCATTCGCTCATCAAGAAGGTGATGGCCGAGACGGGCGCCGTCTTCGGCGGCGAGCACTCGGGTCACTACTACTACCGGGACAACTTCCGGGCCGATTCGGGCATCATCACCGCGCTTCTCGTGCTCGAACTGCTGAGCAAGAGCGGCCAACCCCTCTCCGCCCTCCTCGAGCCGTACCGGCGCTACGCCGACTCGGGAGAGATCAACACCGAGGTCGCCGACCCGGCCGCGACCGTGGCCGCCATGGCCGAGGCCGAGCGGGCCGCCGGCGCCTCGGTCGACCTGCTCGACGGGATGACGGTCGAGCACGACGATTGGTGGTACAACCTCCGCCCGTCCAACACCGAGCCGCTCCTGCGCCTGAACGTGGAGGCCCGCACGCCCGAGCTGTGTGCCGCACACGTCGCCGAGGTGCAGGAGCTGATCGCCGCCCATTCCGCTTCGCCGGCGGACAAGAAGTAAGGAGTTGCCCGTGAGCCTCGACCCCCTGCTGCTCGACGTGCTGGCCTGCCCCGTCGACAAGGGTCCGCTCCTCTGGTTCGAGGACGAGGA
>DATAYX010000486.1:0-2324 GCA_036272355.1 Acidimicrobiales bacterium | reverse complement strand
GGCCCGCTCGTGAAGATGCTCGGGTGCGGCCTCGCCGGCGGCGTCGTGAAGAACGGACGCACGTGCGTCTCCATGATCTCCTCGACGACCCCCGCGGCCCGTGGGTCGGCGAGCAGGTCATGGTCCTCGGCCGGGTCCTCGGCGAGGTCGAACAGCTGGCACGGCGCGACCGCGTCCTCGTCGACGACCAGCTTGTGCCGCTCGGTCTCGAACACGGCGAAGCCCCAGTTCTCGCTCACCGTGACGTCGTGCACGGGTGGCGCCCCGCCGGCCACCGCGCCGAGGAGCGACTGCCCCTCGCTGCCCGCGACGTCCGGTGCACCCGCGATCGCCCGCATGGTCGCCGGGACATCGAGCTGCTCGATGAGCGAGTCGACGACCCGCGGCGCGCACCCGCCCGGCGGGCGCACGATCAGTGGGACGCGCACCGCCGGCTCGTACAGCACGCACTTCGACATGAGCCCGTGGCTCCCTGCCATCTCGCCGTGGTCGGTCGTGTACACGATCCAGGTCGAGTCCATCATCCCCCGGCGCGCCAGGGCGTCGACGATCTTCCCGACCGCGTCGTCGATGACGGAGATGTCGGCGGCGTAGGACCGCCGCATGCCGGCGATGGCGTCGTCGGTCATGGTTTCGGAGTCCGACATCCACAAGAACCCCTGCAACAGCGCGCCGTAGCGGCCCGTTCCCTCGACCACCGGCCGCTTCGTCGAGGCCGGCATGGAGACGTCCACCCCGTCGTACCGGGCCACGGCCTCCGCCGGGGCGTCCCAAGGGTCGTGCGGACCGGGGAACCCGACGAACAGGAAGAAGGGTGCGTCACGCTCGTACTCCTCGATCCAGCGCACCGCCTGCGCGCCGTGCCATGCGTCGACGTAGGACTCGAGCGGGATGGGCATCGGCGTCGAGTCCCACATCGGTACGCACTTGGTCGCGTTCTGCCCGTCCTCGTTGTCCCCTTGATAGGCGCGGTCGGCCAGGTATGCGCGCGCGGCCTCGAGCCACCCCGCCGCCGCCAGGTAGTCGCTGTAGCGGGTCGGGATCTTCGGCATGAACTTGTCGCCGGTCTCGAAGACCTCGGCGAACCCCAGGTCCTCGAGGCGGCCCGCCATCTCGTCCATGTGCGTCACCGAGAGATTCTCGTCGAGGTAGAGGTGCGCTTTGCCCAGGAGGGCCGTGTGATAGCCGGCTTCTCGCAGTGCCCGCACGTAGGTGGGGCTGTCCGGCGCGATCTCCTCCCAGTTGGTGTAGACGCCGTGGTCGCGCACGTAGCGCTCGCTCATGAACGACGCCCGGGAGGGCATGCAGAGCGGCCCCTGGCACGACACCCGCGAGAAGCGCACCCCCTCCGCCGCCAGGCCGTCGAGAGCCGGCGTCTGGATGGTGGGGTCGCCGGCGCAGCCCATCATGTCGGCCCGGTGCTGGTCGGACATGACGAGCACGATGTTCGGACTGATGGTGGACACGTGTGTCTTCCTCCCCCGACGTCCGCCGGAGCGACACCGGCGGCCCTGCCGAAGCCGATCTTGGCATGAAACCGAGGCGGGCGCGTCCGGTGCCCGGCCATCCGAATGGTCCAGGAGGCCGTAGAACGATCGTTGGAACGAACGGTCGCATTGCGTTCACCCGTCTGGCGGGCGCCTATAACCTCGTCCCACTGTCAACCCATCGATTCGCGGAGCACGCTGTATGCCCTTTGAACTGAAGAAGGTGTTGGAGGAGCGAAGGGGCGAGAACTTCACCCTCCACTCGAAGTACGTGAACCCCCAACTGCCGCGGGTTCTCGGCACGATCGAGTTCGACCGCTTCTTCGAGAAGGGGGAGGGGTGCTATCTGATCGACGAGAAGGGTGAGCGGTACCTCGACTTCCTCTCGGGGTTCGGCGTCTTCGCCCTCGGCCGGGGTCATCCGGCCATCGTGCAGGCCCTTCACGATGCGCTCGACGCCGACCTGCCCAACCTCGTGCAAATGGACTGCGCCCTGCTTCCGGGAGTCCTCGCCGAGCAGCTCGTCAAGCGCTCGCACTCCGGCATCGAGCGGGTGTTCTTCACCAACTCGGGTGCCGAGGCGATCGAGAGCGCCATCAAGTTCGCGCGCGCCGCGACCAAACGGACCCGGATCCTCTACTGCGACCACGCCTTCCACGGCCTGACGACCGGCGCGCTCGCCCTGAACGGCGGCCGCGAGTTCCGCACCGGCTTCGGGCCGCTGCTCCCGGGCGCCGACATGATCCCGTTCGGCGACATCGCCGCCTTGCGCCGAGAGCTCCGGCGGGGCGACGTCGCCGCCTTCGTGGTCGAGCCCATCCAGGGCAAGGGGGTGAA
>DATAYX010000485.1:0-2340 GCA_036272355.1 Acidimicrobiales bacterium | reverse complement strand
GTCGTTGGCGCCGATGGGCGAGTTGGCCGCACTGGGCGTGACGCTCTTCACCGACGACGGCGCCGGCGTCCAGGACGGCGCGCTCATGCGGCGCGCCCTGGACTACGCGAAGGGGCTCGGCGTCACGCTGGCCCAGCACTGCGAGGACAGCTGCCTCGCCGAGGGCGGTGCCATGCACGAGGGCGAGTGGTCCAGCCGGCTGGGCATTCCCGGCACACCGGCGGCGGCCGAGGAGGCGATGGTGGCGCGCGACATCGCGCTGGTGCGCCTGACGGGTGCGCCGGTCCACTTCCTCCACCTTTCGACCGCGGGCTCGGTCGACCTGGTACGCCGGGCGAAGGCGGAGGGCCTGGCGGTGACGGCCGAGGCGGCGCCCCACCACATGGTGCTCACGCACGCGCTCGTCGCCGGTTACGACCCGGTCTTCAAGGTGAACCCGCCGCTGCGCACCGACGCAGACGTGGCTGCGGTGGTGGCCGGCCTGTGCGACGGCACGATCGACGCCGTCGCGACCGATCACGCGCCGCACGCGCCCGAGGCGAAGGACGTGCCCTTCGACCAGGCGCCCCCGGGCATGCTCGGGCTGCAGACCGCGCTGCCGATCGCCTGGGAGGTGCTGTCGGCCCGGCTCGGGCCCGAGCGGGTCTTCGCACTGATGAGCGCGCAGCCCGCCGCGATCGCGAAGTTGAGGGCCACCGACCCGCGGGTCGGTGGCCACAGTGCCCACGGCGGCCCCGTCGAGGCGGGCGCGGTGGCCAATCTCTGCGTGTTCGACCCCGCCGCGACGACCCGGGTGGAGCCGGGGCGGTTGGCCAGCCGGAGCAGGAACACGCCGTACGCCGGGCGCACGTTCCAGGGCGCGGTGCGCCACACCGTGCTGCGGGGCGAGCCGACGGTGATCGACGCGGTGGCGCAGCGATGACGGTGGTCACCGAACCGCAACAGCGGGCGCCGGCGCTGTTGGTCACGGCCGACGGCGCCGTCTTCGCCGGGGAAGCCGCGGGCGCGGCGGTGCCCGTGGCGACGGGAGAGCTCGTCTTCAACACGGCGATGAGCGGGTACCAAGAGGTGATCACGGACCCGTCGTACGCCGGGCAGGTGATCTCCTTCACCAGCACGCACATCGGCAACTACGGGACCAACGCAGCGGACGACGAGGCGCTCGTGCCGCACTGCCGCGGCGTCGTCGTGTGCGACCTGGCCGACGTGCCCTCGAACTGGCGGGCCACGGAGGGCCTCGAGCCGTTCCTGCGCCGCCACGGCGTGCCCGCCATGACCGGTGTGGACACCCGCCGGCTGGCCCGTCACGTACGCGAGGCCGGCGCCGTGCCCTGCGCGTTCGGGACCGCGTCCGAGCGCGAGTTGCGGGACGCGGCCGCCGCCGCCGTGGGCACGGACGGGATGGACCTGGTGAGCGGCGTCACCGCATCGGAGCCGAGTGTGCACGCCTACAGCGGCGCCGGCGGGCGCGGCGCCAACGACGCCGGTCTGCGTGTCGTCGCCTACGACTTCGGCGTCAAGACGACGATGGTGCAGCTGCTGACGACGCTGGGGACCGTGACGGTCGTGCCCGCGGGGACGAAGGCCGACGAAGTCCTGGCCCTCGAGCCCGACGGCGTGTTCCTCTCCAACGGCCCCGGCGACCCGGCCGCCCTGCCCGGACCGGCGGCGGCGATCGCCGACCTGGTCGGGCGCGTGCCCATCTTCGGGATCTGCCTCGGCCACCAGATCCTCGCCACCGCGCTCGGCGGCACCACCTACAAGCTGCCGTTCGGCCACCACGGCGCGAACCATCCGGTGCAGCGCCTCGAGACGGGCGTCGTCGAGATCACGAGCCAGAACCACAACTACGCCGTGGCCGCCGGCTCGATCCCCGACGCCGAGACGACGCACGTGAACCTCAACGACGGGGTGGTCGAGGGGTTCCGCTCGCTGAAGGCGCCGGCCTTCTCGGTGCAGTACCACCCGGAGGCCGCGCCCGGGCCGCACGACGCGCGCTACCTGTTCGGCGCGTTCCGCGACCTCATGCTGGCCCATCCCTCCGCAGCCGCCCGCGCCGCCGGGTCGCGTTAGGGCGGGGCAGGGGAGAGCAAGAACAACGTGCCACGCCGCGACGACCTGCACACGATCCTCGTCATCGGGTCCGGCCCGATCGTGATCGGCCAGGCCTGCGAGTTCGACTACTCCGGCACCCAGGCTTGCCGGGTGCTGGCCGAGGAGGGCTACCGCGTCGTCCTGGCCAACTCCAACCCGGCCACGATCATGACGGACCCCGCCACGGCGGACCGGACCTACGTCGAGCCGCTGGACGCGGAGGTGCTCACCGCGATCATCGAGAAG
>DATAYX010000484.1:0-3467 GCA_036272355.1 Acidimicrobiales bacterium | reverse complement strand
TCGATCTTTCTCGAGCTCGACATCCACCACTTGGACTGGATCAACCAGGCGTTCGGCATCGAGGCAGGGGACCAGGCCATCGAACACGTCGCCAGCATCCTCGTCGAGGTCGTCGGCCGCGATGGGATCGTGGGGCGCATCGACGGTGACGAGTTCGGCATTTTGCTGTCGACGTTCTCCCGTATAGAGGCGATGGAGGTCGCCCGACAGGCGATCGAACGCGCGAACCAGCCGTTCCTCCATGGCGACCGGCGGGTTCCCGTCGACGTGCGCGTGGGCCTGAGCGTGGTGATGGAGGGGGAAGATCCGGTGTCCGCGACTCTGCGCCATGCGCGCCACGCGCTCGAGCAGGCCAAGGAATCGGCGATCAACCGCCCCGTGTTCTCGTTCCGGGAGAACGACCAGCAACGTCTGCAGCGGACGATCCGCCGGGATCTTCCGGCTGCGGTGGGTGCCCGCCAATTGCGTCTCGAGTATCAGCCGATCCTCTGGCTCAAGAACCTCGAGGTCGCCGGCTTCGAAGCACTCCTGCGGTGGCAGACGGAGGACGGCCAGCGCGTGCCGCCGGCATCGTTCATCCCGTTCGCCGAGGAGTCCGGGCTCGTCGTTCCGATCGGCGAGTGGGTGATGGAGGAGGTCGCCCGGACCGTTCCCGGCATCACGACCGACGACGGAGGCCTGCCCTTCGTCTCGATGAACCTGTCGCCTCGCCAGTTCGACGATCCGGATTTCATTTCCCGGATCGAGGCGCAGCTGGCCTCGATGCGAGTTTCACCGTTTCGGTTCGCCTTCGAGCTTTCCGAGAGGCAGATCGTCGACGTCGACAAGGCCACGAGGGCCCTGGAGGCGATCCGGAGTCTCGGCTGTTCGGTCGGCCTCGACAATTTCGGTACGGGCAAGTCGTGCCTGAACTATCTCCAGTCCATGCCGGTCGACTTCATCAAGATCGATGGCTCGTTCATTCGGGCGATGGACAAGGACCCCAAAGCCGTCCGGCTCGTTCGCACCATGACGTCGTTGGCCCACGACCTCGGTCTGACCACGGTCGCCGAAGGCATCGAGACCGAGGCCCAGTACGAGGAAGCCGTGCTCGCCGGTTGCGGGTTCGGCCAGGGCTTCCTGTTCGGACGATCGACGCAACGGCCCGATCTCGACATTCACCTCGCACCGGTGCGGGCGATGGAAGGAACGTTGGCGAAGGGAGCCTGACTGCTCCTCCTGGGCTCCCTGCCCGGCCACCCCGCTCGTCTGACCGCCTTCCGCGGGCGAAACCACACTGACCCCGAGCTTCACTGGCCTAGCGTTCGACTGGCCGCCGGGTCGAGGACCCGCACCGAGGTCGGCTCGCATGGCCGACCAGCTTGGAAGGAGGCGGTGCGTGCAGCAGGGCCGAGGTGTGCGGGAGGCGCAGCCGGGCCTGCGCGCCGCGCGCAGCCGACCATTGCTGCCCGTCGCGTTGCTCTTCGGTCTGATGCTGATCGTCGGCGTCCGCGAGGGCGGCTTCTGGCCTGCGGACGCGTTCGTGGCGGCTGCGGGCTCTGTCCTCGTGTTGCTCGCCGCGGCGATCGCCCGCCCGCTCGATCGGCGCGCTCTGGGGGTGGTCGCCGCGCTGGTCGTCCTCGCCCTCTGGTGGGCTGTGCGGGCCGCTACGGCCGGGTCGATGCGTGCCGTCCTGCCCTTCGGGGCGAGCTGCCTCGCCTGTGCGGGTGCGTTCGCGGTGATCCGTGCCCTCCGCGGGGCGCACCGGCAGTGGGCAGGTATCGGTGTGGCATGTCTCGGTGCCGCGGGAGGCCTGCTCGGATTCGCCGGCCTCATCTGGCGATGGTTTCCTCTCGCCATGCCGGCGCAGGGCCTCTGGCGCCTCTCGACGACGCTGACCTACTCCGACGCGGCCGGTCTGGTGCTGGGTATGTGCCTGCTCGTCGCGCTGGGTGTCGACCGCTGTCCCTGGGTGGTGCGCCCGGCGGTGTGTCTCTGCGCCGGAGGGCTGCTGGCGTCACAGAGCCGTGGCGCGTTCGTGGCCATTGCCTGTGCCGGCGCGTTCTTGCCGTGGCGCAGCGTGACGCGCTCGCTCGTTCCCCTCCTCGCGGGTGCGACGCTCGGCCTGGCCGCCATCGCCACCTCACCGGACCCGGGCGCGGTGCCGTGGCTCGGCGCCGTCCTGGTAGCCGCCGTCGCGATCTCGTCGGTTCCCGTCGCGCGGCTCCGTGCGGCGACGATCGACCCGCGGGTCCGGATGGCCGCAGGGTGGCTCGTCCTCATCGGCCTTCTCGTCTCTGTCGTCCCGATCCACCACGAGATTGCACTGCGCGCGCTCGCGCCGAGTGACCGCGACCGGGCCACCGAATGGTCGGTCGCATGGCACCAGTGGGGGAGTGCGCCGCTCTTCGGCGTCGGGCCCGATCGCCTGCTGTCCTTCCACACGGCGGCCGGCACCTACGCCAAGTTCGCCCACAACGAGTACCTCCAAGTTGTGGCCGACGCCGGCGCGGTCGGCTTGGCACTCCTCGTGGCTGCCGTGGTCGCGCTCTGCCGCGCCGTGCGGCGTTTCGACTCGTTGTCGTCGTGTGCCTGCGCCGCCCTGGTCTGCGGCGCGGTCGGCGGCGCGTTCGACTTCGACTGGCATCTGCCCTTCGTCGGCCTGCTGTGCGGGTGTTGCGCCGGGCTCGCGGCGAGGTCGGCCCGGGCGGAAGCGGAGGCCCCACGGGATCTCGCTCGCGTGGCGGTGGCATAAGTGGCGGGGAGCTCACTCCGCAAGGAGCTCGTGGACCTGTTCGGCGCCCTCGAGGGTTGGCGCCTCGAACCGCGGACGACGCCGGGTGCCACGCCGCTCTGGTGCTTCCTCTCGGAGGGAAAGGTCGAGTTCTCCGTGGCGGTCGATGGGCCGGCCATCGTGCTCTACGTGATGGACACCGACGATGAGATCAGGTTTCCCAGCCGCGCCGCCTTCGTCGCCTGGCTGCAAGAGCACCGGCCCGAGACCATGCGGCAGGTTCCACCGCGGGCAAAGGGGAAGAACCGGGTCAGAAAGTTCTTCGAGTGGGAGTGAGTCGGCCCTCTCAGGCGCCGAGTGCGGTGTCCTGGTCTTCGGACGGCAGCTCTGCGATCACCAACCGCGCCACGGAGGACACCGGCCGCCCCGAGGTCGACGCCGCCCGCCGCAGCAGCTCGCCCACGTAGCCGACGAGGTTGAGCACGTCGTTGCGCAGGGAGCGCCCGACGAAGGGCACCGGCTCGGTCGCCGGGTCGAGGCCGCAGACCTCGATGATCAGCTCCCTGATGTGCAGGAGCCGGCCCCGGGCCTCGAGCAGCGGCGTGCCACTCGTGCGGAGCCAGACCGAAATCCCCAGCTCAAGGGAGAGGTCGCCGGAGAACGGGTCGACCGGGCCCAGCTCGGCCAACCCGCTGAGCAGGGCCGATCCGAAGCCCTCCGGAACGCTCGAAATCATGGATTCAGTGTGGCGAAT
>DATAYX010000483.1:0-1547 GCA_036272355.1 Acidimicrobiales bacterium | reverse complement strand
GTGGCGCGGCGTGGAGGTGCAGAAGCCTGCGCTCGAGCCGGCGTTCCTGCAGCGGGTCTGGTACTGGGACGACTTCTACGACGCCGTCATCGGCAGGCCGGGCCAGCGGGTCGCGACGTTCTGCGCCTGGGTGGTGGACGTGCGGGTCATCGACGGCGCGGTCAACGGCGTCGCGCACCTCGCCAAGGTCACGGGGACCACGGCCCGGCGGCTGCAGACGGGGTACGCCCGCAACTACGCGCTCGGCATTGCGATGGGCCTGGCTCTGCTGGTCGCCTTCATGTTGAGCAGGACGTGGTGGGGATGAGGCACATCGTCCCCTACCTGACGCTGCTGGTCCTGATCCCGGCCATCGGCGCCGCCGTCCTCGGCCTGCTCGGTCTGGACCGCCGACTGCCCCGGGAGGTGCCGTACGCGCTCGCCCTGCTCACGTCGTTGGCGACGCTGGGGTTCGCCATCGCCACTCTGGCCACGATGAAGGTGCACGACGGCGGCTTCCAGCTCGTCTCGAACCACGAGTACACGGGGACCTCGCTCGGGGTCCACTGGTATCTGGGCGTCGACGGCATCTCGATCTTCCTCGTGCTGCTGACCGCCGTCCTGTTCCCGCTGACCATCGTGCTCGGGCGCAACCGGGAGAACGCGCGTACATATTTCGCCTGGATCCTGCTGCTCGAGGCGGCGGTGCTGGGGAGTTTCCTCTCGCTCGACCTGCTCGTGTTCTTCTTCATGTTCGAGCTCACGCTCGTGCCCGCGTACTTCATCATCGCCGGATGGGGCCACCAACGCCGCGCCTACGCAGCCATCAAGTTCTTCCTCTACACGTTCCTGGGATCGGCGTTCCTGTTGGTCGGGATCCTGGCCCTGGCCTTCCTCCACCAGTCGCAGTACCACTACCTGACCTTCTCCCTCGGACCGCTGATGCAGACGCACCTCACCGGGACCGAGGGCGTGCTGCTCTTCATCGCCTTCACCGCAGCGTTCGCGGTCAAGGCGCCGCTGTTCCCGCTCCACACCTGGTCGCCCGACGCCTACACGGAGGCACCCGAGGAGGGCTCGGTCGTGCTGTCGGGGGTCCTGGCCAAGATCGGCACCTACGGCATCATCCGCTTCGACCTGAGCCTCTTCCCCCAGGCCACCCGCACCCTCGCCCCGATCGTGCTCACACTGGCGGTCATCGGCATCGTCTACGGCGCCGTCGTGGCGTGCGCGCAGCGCGACCTCAAACGGCTCGTGACCTACTCGTCGCTGGCGCAGATCGGCTTCATCGCGCTCGGCACGATCGCCCTCAGCAGCCAGGGCCTCGCGGGCGGCGTGCTGCTGATGCTCAACCACGGCCTCATCGTGGGGGCGCTCTTCATCCTCATCGGTTTCATCTACCAGCGGCGCGGGACGTGGCAGACCGGCGAGATGCGGGGCTTGCAGAAGGCAGCGCCGGTACTGGCCGGCGTGTTCACCGTGGTGATGCTGGCGTCGGTCGGAGTGCCCGGTCTGAACGGGTTCGTCAGCGAGTTCCTCGTCCTGTCGGGCACCTTCCTCACGCACCG
>DATAYX010000482.1:0-1578 GCA_036272355.1 Acidimicrobiales bacterium | reverse complement strand
CGGTACGACGGGGTGGACATCTCCATGCCGGCCTCGACGAAGCGGCCGGTGGTCGAGGGAACGGGCCGCTACGGCGCGCTGTTGCAAGGTTTCTTGTGGATGTCGGACTCCGAGACCATGACCGACGACGCCATCGCCGGCATGCGGCGGTCCTACGCCGCCGACATCTCGGTGATCGACGATGCGGTCGGGCGGATCGTCGACGCCCTGGCGCGCCGGGGGATGCTGGACTCGACCTGGATCGTGTACACGACCGACCACGGCGAGATGGCAGGGAGCCACCGGCTCATGTCGAAGTGCGTCCTGTACGAGCCGGCGGTGCGCGTGCCGCTGATCGTGCGGCCGCCGGGCGGCTGCGCGCCTCGGGTCGTCGACTCGCTCGTGGAACAGCTCGACGTCCCCGCGACGGTGCGGGAGATCGCCGGTGCGCCGGACGTCGCGGGCAGCGAGGGCCAGTCGCTCCTCGGCACGGTGGCCGGCGGGGCGCCCCCGGTGCACGAGGTCACGGTGAGCGAGAACTGGGGCTTCGCCGCGTTCGAGACCGAACGACACAAGCTCGTCGTCGACGAGGACGCGTGCGCACCGTGTCAGCTGTTCGACCTCGCCGAAGACCCGGCCGAGGACCACGACCTGCTCGCCGACCCGCTGGCGGCCGCCGTGGTCGAAGAGATCATGGAGACCCACGTGCGGCCGTTCTTCACCACGCCGCCGGCGCGACCGCACCCGAGCATCTTCACGAGCGGCCCGCCGCTCGAGGAGCAGCTGCGAGGCTGACAAGCCCGGTTCCCTGGCCGGTTGGCGTGGAGGGCGGCCCCGAGCCGTAGGCGACGTTGAACGCGTTCAGCGCGCCGTCAGGGTTGCCGGGTGTCGACACCTGCACCTTGTTCTGGATCATCACGCCAGTGTCGCTCTGGTAGTTGAGCCCGGCGGTGGGCCTGCCCGAGGATTGATGACGGTTCGTGGACCGGTCGTCAGGGGTCGCCGCGGACGGCGTCCTCGTCCGGCGTTGCCTCAGCGGTCGCGCGGAAAGGCCGAAGACCGAGGATCGGAAAGACGAGGACGGAGAGCATGCCGGCCGCGACGAGCGCGGATGCGTTCTGCGGCTTCATCTTGTGCTCGTCGACGCCGATGGTGGTGATGACGACGACGAGCGGCAAGGCCGTCGACGAGAGGATGCTGAGCGCAGTGAGCCGTGTCCTGTCGAGGGCGCGGCGATAGACCACGTATGTCGGCAGGCCTCGGGTGAAGAGGAACAGCAGGGCGAAGAGGGGGACGAGCAGCAGGACTTTTGGCCTGTGCACCAGCGCGTGCAGGTCGAGGTTGATGCCGGTCTCGATAAAGAAGATCGGGATCAGGAACCCGAACCCGATGGCCTCGAGCTTGCTCGTGACCTGCTCGGTGTTCTCCCCCCGGATAAACAGACGGACGATGACGCCCGCGGCGAAGGCACCGAGCAGCACGTCCAGGCTGAGTTTGGTGGCCAGGTACACGAGAAAGACCACCAAGGTCACCGAGATGCGGACCGGGAGCTGGGACGACGAGTGCAGGTGACGGCCGAGCATGGCGACCAAACGCGGC
>DATAYX010000481.1:0-3030 GCA_036272355.1 Acidimicrobiales bacterium | reverse complement strand
CGTTCGGCCAGCGCGCCCTGCCGCTTCACGTCCACCCGGTTGGAGGTGACGCCCATGAGCATGTTGGCCCGGTGGCCCGACCGGAGCTCGCCGCGCACGGTCGTGAGACCGTCGGTCGACTTGCGGGACAGGTACTGGGGGAGCGAGGTGACCTCGAATTGCAGTTCGTCCTGGAGGTCGTTCGCCTCGGCCACGACGCGGCCCAAGAACGGCTGCGGCATCAGGTGGTCCGAGCCGTTCATGTAGAGCAGGTCACCGTGCACGAACTCCTCACCGACCTCCGCGAGGTGGTCGTGTGTCCGGCGCACGAGCGCCTTGGCATCGTCGGGCAGGGCGGCCCCGTTGCCGTACCCGACCGGCAGGTACTCGGCACGGACGGCCGAACCGTCGGGTGCTTCCCATACGAACCCGCTCGTCGTGACCTGCGACGGCACTCCGCGCCACACCACCGTGTCGCTGAACCCACCCAGACGCAGGATCTGCGGCATCTGCGCGATGTGCCCGAACATGTCCGGCAGGTAGCCGACGTCCATGACGCCGCCAAACGCGGCACCGCGCTCGATGCCCATTTGCAGGTTCCGTACGATGGTCTCACCCGAAGTGAGGAACTCGTCCATCAGGATGTACCAGGGCCCCATGCTCACCCGCCCCGCGGCGGCGAGCGCCCGCAGGCGGCCCTCGTTCTCCGGCCGGACCTCGAGGTAGTCGTCCACCACGGCCATCTGTCCGTCGAGCATGAAGTAGGGATAGCTGGCGTCGCGCTCGAGCAGGGGGATCAGCGTGTCGATCAACTCCACCAGGTTGAGGCGAAAGTCCTGGTAGGACTTGTACCATTCCCGATCCCAGTGAGTGTGCGGAACGATGGCAATCCGGCGCGCGGTCATGAGCTTCAGACTATGACGCGTGGTCGTCAGCGGTGAGGGCGCTCGTCCCGGCGGGCCAGTGGCCGGAGAGCGCGCGCCGACAAACCGGCGGAACGCTCGCCGACCGCTGGTTGGCGCACTGGAGGGATGATCCCGGCAAGGTCGTGCTGGTCGACGGGTCGGAGCCCGAGCGCGTCGTCGACGGGGCACGCCTCACGCAGCGGACGGCCGACGCCGCAGCGGTCCTTGCGGGGCGAGGCGTGGTTCCCGGGGCTCGCGTGGTGTGGTGCGCACGGGCCCGGCTCGACGCCGTCGAGGCGCTGCTCGCCGTGCTTCGGGCCGGTGCTGTCCTCGTGCCGGTCAATCCGGCCTCGACGCCGGCGGAGATCGATCACTTCGTGCGCGACGCCGGTCCGACTGTGGCCATCGCCGACGACCCGGCGGCGTTCGGGTCGTCGGTCCCCACGCTGTCGGTCGCTGAGCTGTTCGACACCGCCCCCGCAGACGGGGCGTACAGCCCGCCGGAGGTCCGGGTGTCCGATGACGCCCTCATCGTCTACACGTCGGGGACCACGGGCCGTCCGAAGGGAGCAGTGCACACCCACGCCTCCCTCCTCGCCGGCATCGACGCCTTGCAGACGGCGTGGGGGTGGCGGTCGGAAGACCGGCTCATCCTGACGCTGCCCCTGTTCCATGTGCACGGGTTGGTCGCCGGCCTGTTCGGCGCCCTCACGGCCGGCGCGACCACGACGGTCTTCGACCGGTTCGACGAGAACACGGTTCTCGACGCCGCGTCCGAGCACACCATGTTCTTCGGCGTGCCGACGATGTACCACCGGCTCGGGGCGACGGACCGGATCCGGGCGCTGTCCAAGCTCCGCCTGTGCGTCTCGGGATCGGCCCCCCTCGCGGCGGAGCTCTGGCACCGTTTCGCCGCGCAGGGCGTCGAGGTGCTGGAGCGCTACGGCATGACCGAGACGCTGCTGACGCTGTCGAACCCTCTGGTGGGCGAACGCCGGGCCGGTTCGGTGGGCGTTCCCCTGCCCGGCGTCGAGGCCGCAATAGACGAGCCGGACGAGGAGGGTGTCGGCGAACTGTCCGTGCGCGGCGCGAGCCTGTGCCGTGGCTATTGGCGCCGTCCGGACGAAACGACGACCGACGCGGCGGGCTGGTTCGCCACCGGCGACTTGGTGTCCGTTTCCGACGACGGGTACGTCACGATCCGCGGACGGAGAACCGAGCTGATCATCACGGGCGGCCACAACGTCTACCCCGCCGAGGTCGAGGCCGTCCTGGCCCGGCACCCCGGTGTGCACGAGGTGGCGGTGGTCGGCGTGCCCTCTGCGGAGTGGGGCGAGACGGTGGAGGCGTTCGTCGTCGGCGACCCCGATCCCGAATCGCTCGACGACCTTGCAACCCGGGAGTTGGCCCCGTTCAAGCGGCCACGCCAGGTCCATATCGTCGAGGCCTTGCCGCGCAACGCGCTGGGCAAGGTGGTCCGGGGCGACCTCCGGTCGCGCCGATCCCAGCCGTAGCCGGGCTGCGGCCCTGGGGTAGCGTGACGCCATGGCGACGTTTCTCATGCTGTCGACCGTGGGACCGGACGGTGCGGCGACCCTGACCGAGAACCCCGACCGCCTCAAGGCTGTCAACTCCGAGGTGGAAGCGATGGGCGTCAAAGTCCTCGCGCAGTGGGCGCTGCTCGGGCCCTACGACTTCTGCACGGTCCTCGATGCGCCGGATGAGCCCACCATGGCCCGCGTCGCGCTGGTGCTCGGCTCCCGGGGCACGCTCAAGACGCTGACGCTGTCTGCCATCCCGATCGACGAATACATCGAGACGGTTCTGAAGTCGGGGAAGGGCTGACTCCTCGTTCGTGCCCGCAGCGCCGACAGGGTTCTCGACGTCAGTGCCACCAGAAGCCCTGACGCCTCCGTTCCCGGCGCACGTCGTCCCGGGAGAAAAGGTCACCGAGGATGCTCCCGTCGGAGAGGCGGCGAATGCGGTATCCGTCAGGGGTGGAATCGGCGACCTCGAATCCCCGCACCCACGTCCCTTGGTACCGGTTGCGCACGTCGACCTTGGTCCCGGGGGCAAGCGGGGACCGTGCGTTCGGATCGAGTGTCTGCCCCCCGCCGTCGCTCACGGGCCCCATCGTATTGAGGGG
>DATAYX010000480.1:0-2265 GCA_036272355.1 Acidimicrobiales bacterium | reverse complement strand
GTTGGCCTTCTCCTCGCTCATGATCAGCACGGCGGAGGACCCGTCGGTGATCTGCGACGAGTTGCCCGCGGTGACCTTGCCGTCCTCCTTGAAGGCCGGCTTGAGGCCCGCCAGCGCCTCCACGCTCGAGTCGGGCCGGATGCCCTCGTCGGCGGTGAGGATCTCGTCGGTGTCGTTCCCCTCCTCGTCGTGCACGGGCACCTGGACGATCTCGTTTTCGAAGCGGCCCTCCGCCGTCGCCCGCGCGGCGCGCTGGTGGCTCTGCACGGAGAACGCGTCGAGCTCCTCGCGCAAGATCCCCCACTGGTCCGCGATCATCTCGGCCCCGATGCCCTGGCCCTTCAGCCGGCTGTGGCCCTCCTCGTCGGCGTAGCGCGCCATCATCTTGGGCCCGAAGGGGAACCCGAAGTCCCGCACCACCGAGGCGCCCATGGGCGTGTGGGTCATCGACTCGACACCCGCCGCCACGGCGATGTCGTAGGCGCCGGCCATGACGCCCTGCGCGGCGAAGTGGATCGCCTGCTGCGACGAGCCGCACTGGCGGTCGATCGTCGTCGCCGGCACCGACTCGGGCCACCCGGCCGCCAACACGGCGTTCCGCCCGATGTTGAGCGACTGCTCGGAGACCTGCATGACGCAGCCCATCACCACGTCGTCGATGAGCGCGGGGTCGAGCTTGTTGCGCTCGGCGATGGCCTTGAGCGATTCGGAGGCGAGGTCGACGGCGTGCCAGCCCCGGAGCTTCCCGTTGCGCTTGCCGCCGGCCGTCCGCACGGCGTCCACGATGACTGCGGTGGTCATGATGCCTCCTCGCAATTCCGGCGGGCAGTCTCGCCCTGCCGATCCAGATCAGACATTCTACTTGCCGCCATATTGAGGGCCATTCGGGTGGTTGGTGCGCCCCGACTGCAAGGGGACTACCTGAATAAATCAACGGCGTCCTCCACTGAGCGGGTCGTTCCTTCGGATTCTTCGTTCGCCCGAAAGGAAGCCGTATCGTCGCCACGAATTGACCCAGTGTCTGCAACCACTCGGGCTACCGTGGGGCGCTCGACTGGCCTGGAGGAGACGGTGGCGGAGATCGAGGAAGCGACCTACTACGGAGCAGAGTGGGCCGACCTCTACGAGACCTATCAGGTGCCGTCGGCCGAGGAGACCGATGCGGCGGTCGCCACGCTGCTTGCTTTGGCCGACGGCCGTCCCGTTCGTGAACTCGCAGCTGGGACCGGACGAGTGGCGGTGCCCCTGGCTCGCGCTGGACTACGCGTCGTGGCGACCGATATCTCTTCTGAGATGCTGGCAGTGCTCTCGTCCAAGGAGGGTGCTGACCTCCTGGAGACGCACTGCGAGGACGCGGCGACGCCAGGCGAGCCTGGTTTTGGAGTTGTCGCCATCCTCCTGAATTCGGTCTTCGCCGCCATCACCGCGCAGCACCAGCGCGCCATCTTCGAAGCTGCGGCGAGCTGGTTGCTTCCCGAGGGTCTCTTCGTTGTCGAGCATGCCGTTCCAAACTTGTTCGGGTGGCCGGCCGCTCAGTGCTTCGATGAGGACAATGGGTCCCGAGTCTTCCGGGAGTTGAACCACTGGGACCCGGTGACACAGCGGGTAGACCTGCAGTTCACCTTCGTCGACGGGGGCAAGGCCTTCGAACAGGCGGCACGTCTGCGCTGGATCTGGCCCGCCGAGTGCGACCTCATGGCCGAAGTGATGGGCTTCGATCTGGCAGAGCGCTGGTCCGACTGGGAAAGATCGGATTTCGGTCCCGGATCGCGGTGGGCTGTCTCCGTATATCGGCTGCGCGACTGAGCATCGGCGCAACGTGTGCATGACCTCGCCGCCGAGCGTCCTTCGACCCGATAGCCACAGCCACCCGCCCGCTATCGTCTGCGCTCGATGAGCAGCAGCTCCGCCAAGAACATGGACCGCTGGCTCGGTAACGGCGGCATGCCGATCATCGAGCAGTGCGGGGGCGCTTTCACCTCGTACGGCGTGGACGGCGAGGACCTGGGCTGGGCCGCCGGTGCCTTCACCCCGACCGACCTGGCCTGCAACCCCCACGGAATCGTCCAGGCCGGCATCCACTCCCTCCTGCTCGATGCGTCCATGAATTTCGCCATCAACGCCGCCCTCCCGGGTAAGGCCCGTACCCGCGGCACTCTCGAGATGAAGACCGAGTGCATGCGCCCGGCGCTCAAGGGCGAGCCCTACACCCTCCGCGGCGAGGTCGTCCGCATGGCCAAGCAGGTCGCCTACGGCGAGGCCTCC
>DATAYX010000479.1:0-3599 GCA_036272355.1 Acidimicrobiales bacterium | reverse complement strand
AAGCCAGCGCACGAGACATGCGGGTCGTTGCCGTGCTCGTTGTCGGCGGGCGCTCCGTCGAGTTCTTCGATCTGGATGTGTCCGTTGTTGCCGGGCGGAGCGTTGCCGGCTCCCGAGGTGCTCTGGGAGGCGCCGAGGCCGTGTGTCGCCGCCACCCCCGAGCCTGGGTTCCCGTTGCCGTTGGCGTTCCCATTCCCAATGCCGTTCCCGTTGGCGTTGCCGTTGGCGTTGCCATTCCCAGTGCCGTTGGCGTTCCCGTTGGCGTTGCCGTTGCCGTTGGAAACTGCGCCCGGACTGCTAGGCGGTCCTGGAGTGACCGGGTTGCCGTTGCCGTTGCCGTTGCCTGGGCTGTTGCTGTTGGCCTGCCCGTTGGGATTTGCTTGAGACGAAGCCGCCTCGGCCGCCGTTTGCCATGCCGGAATTACGGTCAGCACAGCGGCGGACAACAGCCCTGCTGCCGCCCGCCGAAGAAGCAAGGATGCCATGATCAAACCTCACCGCTCGGCCCCCTCGACACGTCGGTGTACCCCCGTCGTGGGAGTACAAACGTCAGTTGACAATTTGTTGTCGGCGACTAGACCACGTAACGGGGAGCGATCGGCCGTTCAGCGGCGCACCTTTTGGCGAGGGGACCAGACGGGCATCGGCTGTCTCGTGGTGCCCGGCCCGGAGCAGCGTCGTCAAGCCGAATTTGGGTGTGACTGGCCGCGCCGGTACTTCCACCAGGTGTCAAGCACGACCCGCCCGTAGCGGAACCCGAAGAGCCAGTTCTTGCCCTTCTTGGTCGTGCCCGATGCGCGCGGCAACCAGACCGTAGGCCGCTCGGTGACCCGCCAGCCGCGCTTCATCGCGATGATCAGGAGTTCGGCGGTCTGGTACTGCGGCTGGATCAGCCGGTACGCGACGTCATCGAGCATGCTGACGCGCAGCGCCCGGTAGCCGTTCGACGTGTCGGTGAGCTTGGTGTGACCCATGACGCTCATGGTCCACGAGAAGACCCTGACCCCGGCCTTGCGGAAGCGATCCGTGGTGGTGTCTCGTCCGAGCACGCGGGAGGCGACCACGAAGTCCGCTTCGTCGTCGACGAGCGGCTGGAGCATGACCGGGATCTCGGAGGGGTCGTTCTGGCCGTCCGCGTCGAGGGTGACCACGAACTGCGCTCCGAGCTCGATGCACAGCGCGTAGCCGACCCGGAGTGCGTAGCCGTGGCCAAGGTTCTCGTTCAGCACGAAGGTGACTGCGCCGGAGTTCTTCGAGATCTCGTCGGTCCGATCGTCCCCACCGTCGACGACGACGAGCGTGGTGACAGCCAGGCCGCAGGCCTCAGTCGGGACGGCGGCAAGGACCGGACCGATGTTGCCCTCTTCCTCGTACGCGCAGATCAGCGCGACCACGGGGGAGAGCTTCAGGTCGGGGTGCCGCGTCTCGAACTCCTGGCGGGACGCCTCGATGACGTGGCGCGCGCGGTCAGGGTCGGTGCGGATGCTGGCGCCCGAGGTGGCGCCGCGTGCAGGGGTCAAAACGAGTGGGGCGCGGCGAAGACCTGGCGCACCAGCGGCTCGAAGTGCGAGAGGGGCTTGGTGGGGTAGTCAGGGTCGAAGCTGATTTGGTCCCAGTCGTCGGCGAACTGCTCTGCGAGCGCGTACCAGGGCTCACCCACGTACTTGTCCCGGGCATTGGGGTCCTGGCCGAGGTACTCGTAGTAGTGCTTACCCTGGAAGTCCTGGTGGGCGCGGATCATCTGGTACGTCTCGCTGCTCACGTAGGGGCGGAGGATCTCGGCCGCGATCATCGGGTGGTTCATCACCGAGACGGCCTTGCCGATGTCGTGGCACAACGACGCCACGACGACCTCGTCGCTGGCGCCGGCCTCCTCGGCGCGGGTGGCGGTCTGCAACGAGTGCACGAGCTGGTCGACCTCGAAGCCGTCGGTGATCTCCTCGAGGGAGGCCAGCATCTCGAGGACGCGATCGGCCACGCGGGGCTGGTTCCCGATCGACTCGACGATGATGTGGTCCCACTGCTCTTTGGTCGACTGGTCCATGCGGGTGAACGTCATGTACTGATTATCCCCCAGGGTCAGGACGCCAGCAGGTCCAGGACGTCCGCGGCGGACACAGCACGGTCCTGGGCCGCCGGATCAGCTCGGTCCGAACCGGGGCGGCCGGAGAAAAAGGCCAGCGTAGAGCCCACGGCGCGCAGGAGCTCGCGGAGTTCGGGCGGCGGCGGGAAGTACTCGTCCTCGGTCGTGACGGTCACCTCCGTCACGCCCTCGGCGGGGGCCAGGCGCTGGATGACCGCCTCGACGAGCGCCTCGGGGGCCGAGGCGCCCGCGGTGACGCCGACGGTCCCGGCGAGGTCGTCGGGGAGCTCGTCGGCCTCATTGACGCGCAGGACACGGGGGCACCCGCCGGCCCGGGCAACCTTCTCGAGGGCCACGGTGTTGGAGGAGTTGGCCGAGCCGATCACGACGACGGCGTCCGCCTCGTGGGCGATGGCCTTGAGCGCGGCCTGGCGGTTGGTGGTGGCAAAGCAGAGGTCGCTGCGGTTCGGCATCCAGAGGTCGGGGAAGCGGGCGCGGGCGCCCTCCATGAGGCCGCGCCATTCGTCGTGGCTGAGCGTCGTCTGGGCCAGGAGCGCGACAGGGGCGTCGGCGGGACCGAGGTCGTCGAGGGCGTCGAGGTCCTCTTGGTGTTCGAGGAGGCGGACCGACTCGGGGGCCACCGCCATGGTCCCCACGGCCTCCTCGTGGCCGGCGTGGCCGACGTAGAGGACGGTGTAGCCCTTGCGGCTGCGCACCTTCATCTCGTGGTGCACCTTGGTGACGAGCGGGCACACCGCGTCGACGACCACGCCGTCGCGGGCGCGGGCCGAGTCCACGACCGCGGGGGCCGAGCCGTGGGCGCTCAGCATGAGCGGCGCTCCCTCGGGGACGTCGGCGACGTCGTCGACGAAGACCACGCCCTGGGCGCGGAATCGCTCCACGACGTGCCGGTTGTGCACGATCTCGTGGTAGCAGTACACCGGCGGCTCGAAGACCCGCACCATCCAGGCCAGGGCCTTGATCGCCTTTTCGACCCCGGCGCAGAAGCCACGGGGCTGGGCGAGCATGACGCGGTCGACTCCGGGCACAAAGTCCAGGTTATCGGCGGTAATCTGGTCCCCATGTCAGCACCCACGGTGACTTCGGTCACCGCGGCGTCGCCAGCTGCCCGGGCCGGCCTGGCCGTGGGTGACGAGCTCCTCAGTATCGATGGGCACGAGCCGCGCGACGTCATCGACTTCCAACGCCTCAGCGACGGCGCGGACCTCGGGGTCCTCGTCCGGCGGTCGGGCGCGCCCCTGCCACGCCTGGTGCGGGTGGACAAGGCGGTGGGGGAGCCGCTCGGCGTGGAGGTGTCCTCCGCCGTCTTCGACCGCATCCGGACCTGCGACAACCACTGTGCGTTCTGCTTCATCTACCAGCTGCCCAAGGGCATGCGGCGCAGCCTGTACCTGAAGGACGACGACTACCGCCTGTCGTTCCTCTACGGGAACTTCACGACGCTGACCCGCTTCACCGAGCTCGACGCGGAGCGGATCCTGACCGAGCGGCTCGG
>DATAYX010000478.1:0-9551 GCA_036272355.1 Acidimicrobiales bacterium | reverse complement strand
ACGTCGGAGCCTTTGACATTCTCGTCAAAGGTAGCGTCGGTGAGGGTCTCTATCTTCTCGCTCATTCCATCTCCTTGTCAGCGTGTCCAACGCCCTGCCGAACGGTTCTGTTCCCGGCGTCGGTGGCGCTTATTCGCCCTTTGCCATCTCCAGCCACCGTTCGGCGTCGATGGCGGCCATGCAGCCCGACCCGGCCGAGGTCACGGCTTGGCGGTAGAAGTGGTCCTGGACGTCGCCGGCTGCGAAGACCCCGTCGACGCTGGTGCGGGTCGTGCCGTCGAAGGTCTTGACATAGCCGTTGTCCTCGAGCTCGATCTGGCCCTTGAGCAGGGCGGAGTTGGGCTCGTGGCCGATGGCGACGAAGAGGCCGGTCGCATCGAGCTCGGACTCCTCGCCGGTGACCGTGTCCTTGAGGCGCAGGCCGCTGACCTTGGTGTCCCCGCAGATGTCGGTGACCGCGCTGTTCCACTTGAACTCGATCTTGGGGTTGTTCTGAGCGCGCTCCTGCATGATCTTCGACGCCCTCAGCTCGTCCCGGCGGTGGATGACGCTGACCTTCGATCCGAACCGGGCGAGGAACAGGGCCTCCTCCATGGCGGAGTCGCCGCCGCCGACGACGGCGATGTGCTGGTCGCGGAAGAAGAAGCCGTCGCAGGTCGCGCACGTCGAGACGCCGTAGCCGAGCAGGCGCTCCTCGTTGGGGACGCCCAGCATGAGGGAGCGCGCGCCGGTCGCGATGATGAGCGTGTCGGCGAGGACCGTCGGCTCGGCGGCGTCGGGGTCGCCGACGAAGACGTGGAACGGCCAGGGCGAGACGTCGATGCGGCTGACCTTTTCGGTGCGTATGTCGGCATCGAAGCGTTGCGCCTGGGCCTTCATGATGCCCATCAGCTCGGGTCCCATGATCCCGTCTACGAACCCGGGGTAGTTCTCGACCTCGGTCGTGAGCATGAGCTGGCCGCCCGGCTGGTCGCTCGTCGACGAAGGCTCGCCCTCGTATACGAGTGGTTCGAGCTGGGCCCGGGCGGAGTACAGCGCGGCCGTGAGCCCCGCGGGCCCGCTACCGATGATGACGACCTTGCGGCGCCCCACGCTGCCGCTGCTGCTGTCGGTGTCGGCGCGCTCAGTCATCGGGCGCCACGCCACGCCGTGAGTACAGGATGGCGCCGACGAGGCTGAAGATGAGGCCGAGGACGATGTAGGAGGCCCAAACCCGGTGACCCAGGATCGTGCTCACCCGGATGAACCCGATGGAGAACATGATCACGACCGTGACGCCGACCACAGCGATGATGACGCCGAAGACGATGCCGCGGGCGGCGACGACGGCGGGACGGACGGCCTTGTCGTTGACGGCCGCGACCACCGAGTCGATCGTGTCGAGGGCACGAGCAGACAGCGCGTCAGAAATATCGTTCTCAGCCACGGGGTGAGGATACCCGCCGGGGCTGGGGTTACCCGCCGGTTCCGGCACTCCTGGCAGGGATGATGTAGCAGACCCCGACCGTGTTCGGGCCGGCGTGCGTGCCTACGACGGGGCCGAGCTCGACATGGAGGAGCGGGTGCTCGGTGGCGATGCCCTCGATCTTCGCCTTGACACCGACGATGTCGTCGCAGGCGCCGTCGGCCACGGCGATGCGCTCGACCGGGGCATCGGCCTTGACCTTGTCTACGAGGTAGGCGACCGCTTTGGTGCGGGTCCGCTGCTTGGACTCTTCGGCCACCTCGCCGTCCTTCAGCTGGATGACCGGCTTGATGTTGAGGACCGAGCCGAGGAGGGCACGGGCGCTCCCGATGCGACCCAGGCGCTGCAGGTGCTCGAGCCCGCCGAGGACCCCGTAGATACGAGTCCTCGGGATGCGGTCCTGGGTCGCCGCGACGATGTCGTCGATGCTCTTGCCGGCGGCGGCGTCCTCGGCGGCCGCGATGGCGAGCAGGCCCTGGCCCATGGTGAGCGAGAAGGTGTCGACGACGCGTACGGGAGCCGCGTTGAACGATTCGGCGGCGGTGACCGCGGAGCCGTACGTGCCGGAGACCTTGGACGAGATCGTGAGGCAGAGGACGGAGTCGGCGCCTTCGTCGACGGCCTGCTGGTACGCGGCCTGGAACGCTCCGGGCGACGGTGCGGAGGTCTCGGGCAGGTCGCCCTTCCCGCTGCAGCGGTCCCAGAACTCGGCGGGGCTGAGCTGGCGGCGGTCCTCGAGCTCCTCGCTCCCGAAGCGGATGGTCAGCGGCACGACGACGATGTCGTGTTCCTTGACGAGCTGGTCGGACAGGTCGCAGGCACTGTCGGTCACGATGTGGACGCCGGGCATGGCAGGAGTCTGCCACGCGTCATCGGGTACGGCCTGGCCCGATGGGCGTCGCGGCGCAGGTGATCAGGGCCGATACGGGACGATGCGAGGCGTGTCGAGCGGTCGCGACGGGCGTGGCGGCGGCTCCGGCGGGGGAGGCGGTGGAGGACGGCGACGGGCCGAGTCGTGCCGGCGGCCGAGCCAAATCACGGCGCCCGCGAAGGTGAGGCCGCCGGCGATGGTGGCACCGATGACGCGCGCGAACAGGCCGGCGGTGCTCGTAGAGCCGGACAGGTTTGAGACGAGCAGGACCACGAGGGCCATCGGGATGGAGGCGACGACCACCCGCCAGAGGGGCGACCACGTCTCGGGGGGTGCCAGGCGCCCGAACCATTGGTGGAAGACGGCGAGCGCCAGGAACGCCGCGACCGTGTAGGAGATAGAGAGCGAGAGCGCGAGGCCGCGGACACCGAGCGGGTGGACGAGCGCGAGCGCCAGGACAACATTGAGCCCGTTCTCGATGAGATACAGGAAGAAGGCGACCTTCGTCCGCTGCATGGCCTGCAGGACTCGCACGAAGTAGAGGTAGGCGCAGAAGCCGGGCAGGCCGAGGGCGAACATGGCGAGCGCGGCACCGGTCGTCGAGGTCTCGGCGGGGGTGCTGTGGCCGATGCCCAGGAGCAGGGCGACGGCGGGTTTGGCCAAGAGGAGCATGCCGACGGCGGAGGGGATGACGAGCGCGAGGACGGCGCGAAGCCCGCCGCTCATGCGGTGCAGGAAGGCCTCGGTCTGGTCGGTCGACCACTTCTCGGCCAGGTCCGGGGCAACGACGGACATGACCGTGACGGCGATGATGCCGTACGGCAGCTGGAAGAACGCGTACGCGTACGTATACGAGGAGACGGGGTCTGGTCCCGGGACGGAACCGGCCAGCACCGTCACGATGAACAGCGCGACCTGGTTGGCGACGACGAAGCCGAGCGTCCAGGCACCGAGGCGGGCGACGTCGCGGAGGGCGTCGTCGCGAGGGTTCCAGCGCCAGCGCAGGCGCCCGAGATCGGCTTGAAGCAGGCTCGGGACGAGGGCCACACCTTGGAGGACGACGCCGAGTGATGTCCCGAGGCCGAGGAGGATCAACTGGGTGCGGTGCTGCTCGACGCTGGCGAGGGAGGCCCCGTGACCGGCCCACAGGCCGAACCACACCAGGATCGTGATGCAGACGATGTTGTTGACGATCGGAGCCCAGGCGACCGCGACGAAGCGGCGACGCGTGTTGAGGAGCGCCGCGGCGAGGGCGAACAGCCCGTACGCGGCGATCTGGATGACGAACCACCGAAGGAAGGTGGTGGCTACCCCTCGCTCGAGGGCAACCCGGTGCACTTGGGCGGCGTTGGCATGCGTATCGAGCGACGTCAGGGCGTCGATGATGTAGGGCGCCGCGATCAGCGCGGCGACCGTGGTCGCCAAGAGGACGACGACGGAGACCGAGACGACGGCAGAGATGGACTCGAAGGCCTCCGGTTCGGACCGTTTGGAGAGCCGGTCGACGAAGACCGGTATGAACGTGGCCGACAGGACACCGCCGAGGACGACGTCGTAGAGCATGTTCGGCGTCGTGTTGGCCAGGTTGTAGGAGTCGGCGAGGAACGTCTGGCCGAGCGCCCAGGCCAGCGCGACGAAGCGGAGGAGGCCGGTCACCCGGGAGACGCCGGTGCCGAAGGCGACGTAGACCGCGGCGGTGCGCAGGGGGAGGGTGCGGGCGCGCCGGGCCGCTGTCATGTCAGCTGGCCCGCAGACGCTTGCGGCGGCCCTTCCGCCAGGTCCGCGCCCACCACACGAGGAGGACGGCGCCCGCCAGGACGGTCAGCGCCACGCCGACGAACGAGATGGCCGTCGAGTGGACGGTCAGCACCGTGTGGGCGAGGAGGAGCTGCCCGTTCGACGTATGCAATGTCACCTCGATGGGCAGCCGGTCGCCCGAGGTGCGGGCCTGCGCCGTCACCCGTACCGACGTGGTCGGACGGTCGAGGGTGAGGTGACGCGTGTTCCCGTTGGGGAACGTGAATTTGTCGCTGGCCACGGTCACGACGACGTTGACCGGGTAGGAGGCCGACGACAGGACGGTGATCGGGATCGATGCCTGCCGGGCGGTGAAGGTGACCGTCTCCTGGCCGGCGAAGCTGATCCGTCCGGTCTCGTCGGCGAACCCCCGCTGGTACGAGGCGAGCACGGCGGCCCGGCGGCTCGGGCTCAGACCCTGTCGTTCGGTCGCGAGCAGGGCGTCGGAGAGAGCGACCATGTCGGTGGGGACGTGCCCGCTGATGGAGGTCGTATACGAGGACAGCTGCTGGCGGGCGAGTGCGATCTTGACCGCGGCCGCGTGCGTGATGCCGTGGGTCGCCGGCCCGCTCTGAAGGTGGCGGACCGCGGGCTCACGGTTCCCGCCGACCGGCACCTGGAACGACTGATCCAGGGTCACGGCCTTCAACGCGTCGTTCGCGCTCAACCCACGCAACAGCGTCTGGAGGAACGGTTTGGAGGCTCGCCAGTTGTCCGGCGGCATGATCACGACCCCCCGCGCCTGCGGGAGGGCCGCATTCTCGAAGTGGACGAAGAACAGCCCGGCGAGCAGTTGCTCCGCGCCGAGGACCGGGTCGTTGGGGTCAGCGGTGAAGCGCTCGCTGAGCGCCGAATTGGCAGCGATGGCGGTGACCGTCGACCCGTGACCCAGGTCGAGGCCGAACGGCTGGGCGAAGGTGTAGTTGGTGAGACCGGCGCTGGCGAGGTCGCCCTCCCTCATGACCAGCTGCGACGCGCCCGCATCCTGTAAGCCCGTCGCGAGGTCGGCGCTGTCGCCCTGGTTGAACGACGACGTGGTGTCGACCCACGAACCGTCCGCGGGCCGCAGGCCGGCGGCGCGGAGGATCTCGCCGCCCCTCGTCAGCTGGGCTTTTATCTCGCCGGGGATCTTCGCCTCCGCCATGGCGGCGACATCGATCGGTGCGTAGGGCTCGTTCAGCACCTGCTCACCGCCCAACGAGCCCAGCTGCGCCAACGCCCGGGCGGCGGCCCTCGGCTCAGCGGTTTCGGACTTCTGGATGCCGGCAGGGTTCACGGCGAGTGTCGCCGGCACATCGGGCTGTTCCGACAGGACCGTCGCGAGCGTCTTCGTGTCCGCAGTCGTCGAGTCCGGAAGGACGAGACCGACGTTGAGCGGACCGACGCGGTTGGAACCAGGGGCCCCGGCCTCCTGATAGGTGAGGAAGGTCGTGAGCCGGGCGATGGGCGTCGTCGAGTTCTGCCGGTACAGCGCGATCGCGACGGGATACACGTCGCCGCACGTGCCGCTGTTCGGCGTGCAGCCCATGTCGATGGTCAGCGTTCCGGGCGCACACACACCGGGGCCACTCGCGGGAGGCGTGTCCCGCTGGTCACGCAGCACGGTGACACACGAGGACGCGGTCTCGGCAGAGCCCTGGCCCGAACCCCCAGAAGCGGTCACGGCGACGTCGGGCTGGCGGCCCAGCACGCTGCCGCCGGGCGTCCCGCCGATCGCCTGTTGGAGCTGCGACGCACTGTCGAGCCGCGAGTAATAGGTCATGCTCACCCGAAGTCCCGCCGCCGATCCCTCCGAGGCACGCACGCCGACGGTCACGTTGAACCAGGGCTGGGCGGGAGTGACCCAATCGGACTGGGACACAAGCGTCAGCGGGGGAGTGTCCGCACTGGCGCGCGCGACGACCCCCGGAGCACCTCCGGAGGCGGCGGGAGCGGTGCCGAGGACTACGGCAGCCACCGCGACGAGCGAGCAGAGGGCGGTCCTGCCCCAGCGCATCGACACAGGGAGAGGCTAGAGGGCGCACTACCGTGGGCGGGTGCAGTCCACGTCGGTTCCTGAACGGTTCCGTCCGTACCTCGACGCCACCGAAGAGCTGGCCCGTCGCTTCGCCGCGGCCGGCAAAGCGCTCTATCTGGTGGGCGGGTCCGTACGCGACGCACTGTTCCCCGGGGCGGATCACGAGGGGCCGGAATCGGACTACGACCTCACCACCGACGCCCGTCCCGACGAGATCGAGGGCCTCGTGCGGGGTTGGGCGGACGACGTCTGGACCCAGGGGGCGCGCTTCGGCACCATCGGCTGCCGGAAGGGGTCACGCGTCTACGAGATCACGACCCATCGGGCCGAGGCCTACGTTCCTGATTCCCGCAAGCCGGACGTGACGTTCGGCGACGACATCACGGTCGACCTGTCCCGGCGTGACTTCACGATCAACGCGCTTGCCCTGCGGCTCCCGGACATGGAGCTGATCGATCCTTTCGACGGTCTCGGCGACCTCGCCGCCGGCCGGTTGCGCACGCCGCTGGACCCCGAGGTGTCCTTCGGCGACGACCCGTTACGGATGCTGCGGGCCGCCCGTTTCGCCGCGCGCTTCTCACTCGAGCCTGATCCCGCCCTCACCGAGGCGGTGCGTCGGATGCACGGCCGCCTGTCGATCGTGTCGGCCGAGCGCATCCGCGACGAGCTCGACAAGATGATCATGGTCGACGTCCCGTCGCGGGCGCTGTGGTTCGTCGTGCGCAACGGACTGGCCGACGACTTCCTTCCCGAGCTGCCGGCCATGGCGCTCGAGCAGGACCCGATCCACCGCCACAAGGACGTGCTCGCCCACACGCTCGCCGTTGTCGACAAGACCTCGAAGGACCGTCTCCTGCGCCTCGCCGCGCTGTTCCACGACATCGGCAAGCCGCGCACGCGGGCAATCACCGACGGCGGCGTGAGCTTCCACCACCACGAGGTCGTCGGGGCTCGTATGACGAGGGTGCGCATGGAGGCCCTCCGGTACCCGAGCAACGACGTGGACACCGTCGTCCGTCTGGTCGAGCTGCACCTGCGCTTCCACACCTACCGGCTGGGTTGGACCGACAAGGCCGTGCGGCGCTACGTCCGCGACGCCGGACCGCACCTCGACACGCTCAACGAGCTCACCCGCTGCGACTGCACGACCAGGAACGCGGCCAAGGCCCGTGCCCTGGCCCGTCGTATGGACGAGCTCGAGGCCCGGATCACCGAGCTCCGGGCACAGGAGGAGCTCGACGCCATGCGTCCCGACCTCGACGGCAACCAGATCATGGAGGTCCTCGGCCTCAAGCCCGGCCGGGCCGTCGGCGAGGCCAGGGACTTCTTGATGGACCTTCGTATTGACGAGGGCCCGCTCGGCGAGGAGGCGGCGGCCGAGCGGCTGCAGGCCTGGTGGGCCGAGCATGGGGACGGGGGCCGAGCCTGACTGCGGCCGGCGCAGTACCGTCGTCGGCATGACGAGGATCCAGGCACCGGACAGCGGGCTCGGCGAGCACATCGACTGGGCGCTCCTGCGGCCCGAGATGGCCGCCGGCATGGGAAAGCTCTCGGCGGCGGTCTACGGCAACTCGCAGCTCTCCGTCCGTGAGCGTGAGGCCGCCCGCTGGACGATCGCCCTGATCAACGACTGCGCCGTGTGCCGCGACACGAGGGCGAAGGGCGGGCCGGGCGCCGGCGCCACCGAGCCGTTCTACGCGGAGGTGTCGGACTGGCGCAGCGCCACCGGTCTGAGCGACCGGGAGCGCCTTGCCGCCGAGTTCGCCGAGCGCTTCGCCATCGACCACCTCGCGATGGACGACGACCTCTGGACGCGGCTCCACGACGCCTTCTCCGAAGACGAGCTGGCCGATCTCACCATCTGTTGCGGATGCTTCCTCGGCATGGGGCGCACCCTCGCCGTCGTCGGCGTACGCGCCCCCGACGAGCGCATCCTGGTCTGAGTCAACAGCCAGGCAGCCAGGCAGCCGGGCAGCCGGTCGCCCCGCCTGCCGCCCTTCGGTCAGCCCTGCAGGTCGTCGTCGCCGGCGGCGAACGCCTCGACCATGGCATGGGCCACGTCGTCGTGGTACTGCACGGGCGGCGACTTCATGAAGTAGGCCGAGGGCCCGAGCAGCGGACCGCCGACACCGCGGTCGAGCGCCAACTTGGCGCAGCGCACGGCGTCGATAATGACGCCCGCCGAGTTCGGTGAGTCCCACACCTCGAGCTTGAGCTCCAGGTTCAAGGGCACGTCGCCGAAGTTCCGGCCCTCCATGCGGATGTAGGCCCACTTGCGGTCCTTCAACCACGGGACGTGGTCGGACGGACCGACGTGGACGTCGTCGTCGTCCAGCACGTTCTCTTCGATCTGGCTCGTCACGGCCTGGGTCTTCGAGATCTTCTTCGACTCCAGCCGCTCCCGCTCGAGCATGTTCTTGAAGTCCATGTTCCCGCCGAAGTTGAGCTGGTACGTGTGGTCCAGCGCCAGCCCCCGGTCCTCGAACAGCCTGGTCAGGATCCGATGGACGATCGTCGAGCCCACCTGCGACTTGATGTCGTCGCCCACGATCGGCACTCCGGCGTTGGCGAACTTCGCAGCCCACTCCGGGTCCGACGCGATGAACACAGGGATCGCGTTGACGAAGGCGACGCCGGTGTCCAGGCAGGCTTGTGCGTAATGACGCTGTGCCTGCTCCGAGCCGACGGGCAGGTACGACACCAGCACGTCCGCCCGGACCTCCCGCAGCGCCGCCGCCACGTCGACCGCCTCCGCCGGAGACTCCTCGACGATCTCCCTGTAGTACTTGCCCAGGCCGTCGAGCGTGGGGCCCCGCAGCACCGTGACGCCCAGCTCGCCGACGTCGGCGAAGCGCACCGTGTTGTTGTGGCCGGCGTGGATCGCCTTGCCCAGGTCGGTCCCGACCTTGTCCTGGTCGACGTCGAACGCCACCACCGGCACCACGTCGCGGATGTGGTAGCCGCCCAGGTCGACGTGCATCAGGCCCGGCACGGTCTCGGTCGGGTCGGCGTCCTTGTAATACGAGAGGCCCTGGACGAGCGAGCTGGCGCAGTTGCCGACACCGGCGATCGCGAGGCGGATGGGAGTGCGCATCGATATGTCTCCTTCGGTCCTTCGTTCCTTGTGTTTTCGGTCAGCCCACCGGCTCGGGGCGTGCGTCTGCGAGGGCCGCACGCTCGGAGGCGATGAGAGAGTCGAGCCAGTTGATGTCCCGGGTCACGCCGTCGGCGGTGTGCTCGACGACGGAGCGGGCGTAGGAGTCGAGATCCGGCCGGGCCCCGGACTCGGTCTCCCCGAGCCGTTGCATGAGCACCGCCCGCCGCCGTTCCAGCAGCGCCAGCCGCGCCGACGGCGCCAGATGCCGGGCGAAGGCCAGCCGCAGCGAGAAGCTACGGGCGTC
>DATAYX010000477.1:0-1756 GCA_036272355.1 Acidimicrobiales bacterium | reverse complement strand
CCGCGTGAGCTGCATCGAATGGAGTTGGCGATCGTGGTCCGCCGCGCCGACATGACGATCACCGACGCGGTCGCCGACATGCAGACGTTCCCGCACGCCGAGTGCACGGTGATCGAGCCGAAGTTCACCGAGTTGATCGGGGTGTCGGTGGCGCGGGGCTACACGTCGGCCGTGCAGGAGCGCTTCGGGCGCGAACGCGGTTGCAGTCACCTCGAGTTCCTGGCCCGGGCGATCGGTCCGGCGGTCGTCCAGTCGGTGACCTCGGCGGCGGCACAGGAGTTCGAAAGGGGTGGTACGTATCCCGACGGCGGGCGTGCCCTCAGTTTCCTGGCCAACACCTGTCACGTGTTCATCGAGAACGGGCCGGGGTCACAGAAGATCGAGGCCGGCTGGCGCCCCGGGATGTTCGGCCTCTACCCGGCGCCGACCGTCGTCGAGATCCGTCGGCGCATCGCTGAGGGCGGGACTGGGGAGGCTGCGGCGGGGTCAGCTTCCGGCTGACCCATGGGGCGCACCCACCTGGGGCTTCCCAACCGAATCGTTTGCGCGTCCTGGGGTATGGAGCGCAGATGACCGCGATTGCTAAGCACACTCTGGTTTCGGAAGTCGGCGAGCGGAACGGAAGGCGGGAGCCGCAGAAGGCCGACCCGCGTCCGCTGGGGGGCTACGCCAGGCTGATCGCGCTCTACGGCGTCGCCGCGGGCGGCCTGGCGGTGGCGCTGCGCAAGCGTGCTCGCGGCTTTCGGCGGCTCGACGTCATGGACCTGGCGCTGTACGGGCTCGCGACCGAGCACTTGAGCCGCCTCATCACCAAGGACTCGGTGACCGCAGTGCTGCGGGCCCCATTCACCGAGTTCAAGGAGCCCGCGGGCGAGGGCGAGGTCAACGAAGACGCCATCGGGCACGGCACCCGTCACGCCGTGGGCGAGCTCCTCACCTGTCCGTTCTGCATCGCTCAATGGGTCGCGACCGCGCTGGTAGCGGGGAGGGTGGCGGCGCCCAACCTGACGAAGGCGGTCGTGGCGGTCAGCGCGACGGCCCGGGTGAGCGACTACCTCCAGCTGCTCTACGCCTTCTGCCGCGAGAAGGTCGACTCGTAGCCGGACGACTTCGGGCCCTCAGCCCGACCGCGCCGCGGCCTTGCCTCCCTTGCGTCCCGCAGCCTTGTGCTGGGCCGTGGTCCCTCCCTGGCTCGAATTCCCGCCAGAACCGGACTTCTTGCCGCCCCGGCTCGACGCTCCGGGCGAGTTCGCGATCCGAGCGGCGCGCTGCTTGGACATGCCCTTGTCCTTGAGCGCCTCGTACTGCTTTTCGTTCTTGACGTTGGCCCGCTTACTCGGCATGGCTCTCTTCTCCCTTCTTTCGTGACTGGCCGTCCTCAGAATCCCTTCGCGGCGTCACGGACCTTGTCCGCGAAGGCGGCGATGGGCCCGAGGATCGTGTTACCCGGTGGAGTGTCGGGGGCGTTGGGGTGGGGGTGCGTCGGCGCGCTCGCCTTCGCCTTCTCGTAGCGGGCACCGAGCTGGGCTCGCTCCTCGTCGTGCTCGAGCGCCCGCAGGAGCGGGAAGATGTTCTGCTCCTCGGCCTGGGCGTGCTCGAGTACGTCGGCACGCAGCTTGCTGAGCTTCTCGGCGAACTCCTCGCTGGCGGGGTCGAGCTTCTCCATGGAGGACAGCATCTTCTCTGCCTGCTGCTGCTCCTTCAGGCGAGGCTCCACCTCGGCGTCGCCGTCGGGAGCGTCTGAGCGGATCGTCGG
>DATAYX010000476.1:0-4691 GCA_036272355.1 Acidimicrobiales bacterium | reverse complement strand
TGTCGGCAGCCGCGGATGTCGGTGGCGACGATGGGGAGCCCCATCGCTGCGGCTTCCATGGCCGAGCGAGGGAAACCCTCTCGGTGGGACGCCAGCACGTAGACATCGCATGCGGCATAGAGATCCTCCACCTTGCGACAGTGGCCCACGAACCGGACGCCGGACCCCTCCGCGGCGGCAACCGCAGCAGGCGTGATCCCATCGGCCTTTTCTGGTTCGCTAGGTCCGGCGACGATGACGGTCACCTCGGGACAGTGCCGGCGCAGCCGCTCGGCCGCCGCGAAGAGCTCGCCGTAGCCCTTCTCCCAGACGAGACGCCCAACCGCACCCACGATGACGGTGGTGTCGTCGACACCCAGCTCGGCCCGGACGCGTCTGCGGGCCGCCTCGGCTTTCTGGCCGGGTGCGAAGCGATCCAGATCGATGCCGTTGCCGAGCAGGTGGAGTCGGTCCGACGGCACGCGGAGGTTGGTGAGCGTCGCGAGATCCTCCTCGTTCTGCACGAGCTCGGCATCCGAGCACGTAGCCGCCAACCGTTCCAACCCGTAGACGGCGGCCCGCCGGGCTCGTGAGTCCTCGGCCGTCGCGTACAGGCCGTGGACGGTGTTGACCACCACCGGTACCCGCGCCGCTCGGCCGCCCAGGCGGCCGTATATGCCGGGCTTGGGAGTGTGGGTGTGCACGATGTCGGGGCGAAGGCGCCGCAGAAGCCGATAGAGCTCTGCCGCCGCCCGGAGGTCGTCAAAGGGCGAGACGCTCCTGGTCGCGTGGCGCAGGCCGATATGCCGGATGCCGGCGCGCTCCAGGTCGGCCACGTAGGGACCCTCCGCGGAGACCCCGACGACGTCGTAGCCCGCGGCGGCGAAGGCCGAGAGCTGAGGCGCGAGCAAAAGAGCCAGGCTCATGTCGGTCGTGGTGACGTGGACGAGCAAGGGCTCCCTCAAGTGGTCGCACCCGCGAAACGACGGCGGTTGACGATGCGTCGCAAGTCATCTTCCATGCGCATCCCTCCGGCCACCTTCCGGGCGAAAAAGTCCAGTCCGTCATCGACCTGCACCGGAGATCGGGCAAGGCGATAGGGGTCCGTCTGTCCATACAGATTGGCGCGGGTGCCAGCGAGGGCCGCGGAGGCGAAGCGCTTCCGCACCGCCCGGTCGGCTGCCGGCGAGCCGGCCAAAGCCTTGGGGTACGCGAAGTGCCGAGTCTCCAGACCAAGTCGCTCGCCGATCAAACTTGTGGAACTGTCGAGTTCCTCGTCCACGGCGACTTCGGGCAGGCGATCGAGGAGCGCGTGGGAGTGAGTATGCGAACCCACGGTCACGAAGCCGGTCGAGACGGCGTCGGCGAGACCGGACCAACTGATCGGCGACCCGCCACCGGGGAAAGGTCGGCCGCGTTCGACGAAGTCGGTGGCCACGTACAGGGTGGCGGGGACCCGGTAGCGGACCAGGATCGGAAGCGTCTCTTCGACAAAGTCGGCCGTCCCGTCGTCGAAGGTGATGACCACCGCATCGGGCTTTGATGGGGCCGGTCCGGCCAGTGCTTCCAACGCACTATCGATTTCGACCACTCCTGGCCCGGCCGTCAGCCGCGCCATTTGTTCGTCGAAAAGCCAGCTGGGCAGGTCGACCCGTGAGGTCGTGTGCCGCCCAACCCGGTGGTAGCAGAGGACGACGATGCCGCGCCGGGGCCGGCGCACCAGGTCGAGAGACGCTGCCGCTCGCTTGAGGGCGCCGCGGCCGGCTCGCTGTGCTGCGGACGCTCTGCCCACGACAGCCATCATGCCAGGGGCAGGCGGCCTGCCTGCGCCTAGGCTTGTCCGCAAATGGGGGCGCTCAGGCGGCGCAGCGAGACGGGTGCACAAGGCGCAACAGCTCGCACGCCCGACAAAAGCAGAGGTGGCGGGGCCGAACTGCTCGTGCGGCCCGCCGTCGACGAGGACACTCCGGCCATCGTCGATCTTCTCTGCTTGGCGCTTGGATGGCATTCCGACGAGCAGCACCGTGCACTCTTCGCGTGGAAGCACCGGGACAACCCATTCGGAAAATCCCCGAGTTGGGTAGCGGTCGACGAGGAGGGCATCGCCGGGGTGCGAATCTTCATGCGCTGGGGCTTCCTGCTGGGGGACCGGACCATTACGGCGGTGCGTGCCGTGGACACCGCCACCCATCCGAGGGCACGGGGCCGCGGGATCTTTCGGACCTTGACACTTCGAGGCGTGGACGAGATGACAGCCGAGGGAGTGAACTGGGTGTTCAACACGCCCAACGATCAGAGTCTTCCCGGCTACCTGTCTATGGGATGGCGGCGACTTGGGCACCTCCCGGTGGCGCTTCGGCCTGCCAGTGTTCGCGTGGTACCCCGGCTGGCAGCGGCGCGGGTGCCAGCGGAGTTGTGGTCAACGCCGACGTCCGCCGGCGAGGATGCCGCCTCCGTGGTGGCCGAGGGAGAGGAGCTGGCCCAACTCCTGGGGTCGCAGTCGCCGACGGCAGATAGCGTGCGAACCGCCCGCAGCGTGTCCTACCTGCAGTGGCGGTACGGAGCGGGTCCCGTGGAATACCGGGCCTTGTTGGCCGGGCCCTCGCTGCGTGACGGGGTCGCTTTCTTCCGTCTACGGCGCCGTGGGCCCGCTACCGAGGTGGCCATCGCCGACGTCGTGGTCCCCCGCAGCGATCCTCACCTGACCGGCCGATTGGGCCGCCAGGTGCTCGAAGCCAGCGGGGGCGACTATGTCATCGCGCTCGGCACCGCACGGCCGCGCGGGTGGCTCCGCCTTCCCCGCATTGGCCCCCTGCTGACCTGGCGGCCCCTGGCCGACACGGTGGCGCCCTCAATCGAAGGGTGGGAGCTGAGTGCCGGTGATGTCGAGCTGTTCTGAGGGGCCAGGTTCCGTCACCGACGTGGCGGTGCTCAAGAGCCCCGACTTCGCCGACTGGCGAACTCGCAACGGCGACGGTTGGCAGCTCCCGTACCGCATGGACTATCTCGGCGAGCACGGGCTGCGCCTGCAATGGACTGACGCCCTCTATCGGCCCGGCTGGCCCGAATCACGGGCGGCGGCGGCGACCCGCCGGGCTGAGGCGCTGACTGCGCCGTTCGCGCAGACGGCCCTCATGGCCCGCACTATCGCCGCGGCGCCGATCACGCTCGCCATGTTCGAGAGTGAGGCCAACGCGCTGGCTGCCGCTCGACGGGTCTGGCCGGGCCGACGCACCTCCACACTGGCGGTAGTCACGTGCTGGCTGGCACAGGTGCTGGACGGCTGTCCGCCCGCCCGACGCGCGGCATATCGGTGGGCGTACCAATCCGTGGACCGTCTGTACTACTTCTCACAGAACCAAGGTCCCATCTTGGAGCAGCACTTGGAACTCGGTGGAGACCGCCTCCGCTACCTCCCCTTCGGAGTGGACGTCGAAACGTTCACTCCGAGCCCAGAGAGGGACGGCGACTACATTTTGGTGGTCGGACGCGACAGCGGCAGGGACTGGCCCACGCTCTTCTCGGCGCTCGAGGGGATCGACATCCCGGTAAAGCTGTGTTGTCGGCCCCGCGACGTGGCCGGATTGCCCGTGCCTGCCACGGTCGAGATGCTGGGGTACGTCGACTGGACGACGTACCGGCAACTGCTCGGCCGGGCGCGCGTGGTCGCCATCGCGACCAGGCCGCTGCTCTACCCGAGCGGCCAGAGCGTCCTTCTCGAATCGATGGCGATGGCCCGAGCTGTCGTCGTGACCGGGACGCCCGCGCTCGAGGACTACGTCGACGACGGTGAGACCGCGCTCGTCGTGCCGGTGGGGGATCCCGCCGCATTACGCAAGCGCCTCGTGGAAGCAGCGGGCGACGAGGACCTGCGAGCCCACATCGGAACCAATGCCCGTGCGGCGGTCGAGCGCTCGTTCAGCGCTCGGGCCATGTGGGCAACAGTGGCCGACGACCTGCGCTCGTTAAGCGGGCGCCCCTCATCATAAGTTGCGGTTGGCCGATTCTTCAGGAGCTCTCGGCGACACGGCGGGGCTAGTAGCGCGAACTTAGACCATGTCGAGGAGGGGGAGCCGGCGAAGGATCTGCGCGATTCTCACCTTGACCCATCAAGTCGTGCGCATCGGTTCGCCTTGATCACACCGAGAAGGCGACGAGTTGCGCCAGCTGTGCGAGTTCGGGGAAGAGGATGTAGTCCTCCAGATTGCTAAGAACGTGATCGGTCTCGAACTCGGGACAGCCATACAGCTCTTTCGGATCACCGAAAGTCCGGATGCCGCGTAGCAGTTCTTGAAGCCAAGCGATCGAGATGTTCCGGCCGGCAGTGGCAACGGGCCGCGAGGTGAATGGCCTGACATTGATGAACAGGTCCACGGTGAGCACGACCCGAGCGGAGGGGGTGAGCAGGGATCGAGCGGTACTCAGAGCACCAGCGATCTCTTCGTCGGTGAGGTGTTCCAGAGTCGAGAGGCAACAGAGGGCGTCGAAGGGTCCGACCACGTCCGAGTCTTCTAGGCGACCGTGGTGAAGACGTACATTCGTGTTGAACGCCGTATTCATCTGCCCGTGCATGGTTGCTGGAGGCGCGGAGCCGTACCAGCTGCCGACGAATGGATCCACGTTGTGGACCTCGCAGCCCGAGCGCGCGAGGGCGAACTGGAATCCCGAGAGGCCACCGCCGATCTCAAGGATGCGAAGTCCTGGTTTGGGTC
>DATAYX010000475.1:0-2400 GCA_036272355.1 Acidimicrobiales bacterium | reverse complement strand
GAGGAACGGCGGCATGTCTTCGAGGAGCTCAGCCCGGCCCCACAGCACGCCCAGGCCCGTCGGGCCCATCGTCTTGTGCGCCGAGTACGCCACGAAGTCCGCGCCCAGCCCGACCACGTCCGTCGGCACGTGCGGCACGAGTTGCGCCCCGTCGGCGATCACGACGGCGCCCTCGCGGTGCGCGACCTCTGCGATCGAGGCAACCGGGTTGATCGTCCCGAGGACGTTCGACATGGCCGACACCGCGGCGACTTTCACGCCGGCCGCCAACCGGTCGAGCTCCGAGAGGTCCAGGCGACCGGAGCCGTCGACCGGGATGTAGCGCAGGTCCAGCCCGCCGAGCTCTTCGGACAGGAGCATCCACGGCACGGAGCTCGAGTGGTGCTCCATCTCGGTCAGCAACACCGCGTCCCCACGCTGCAGATGGGCACGCCCCCACGACTGCGCCACCAGGTTCAACGACTCGGTCGTGTTCTTCGTGAACACGACTTCGCGGGCGGGGTCCGGCGCGCCGAGAAAGCGACCGGCGACGACCCGCGCCCGTTCGTACAGGGCGGTCGCCTCCTCGGCCGTGGCGTACACGCCTCGATGCACGTTGGAGTGCGTCGTCTCGTAGTAGTGCGTCATGGCGCTGATCACCGACTGGGGCTGCAGCGCGGAGGCCGCCGCGTCGAGGTACACGATCGGCCGCCCGTTCACCTTGCGCGCCAACAACGGGAAGTCCTTGCGCAGCGCCTCGGTGTTCAGCGGCGCCGGCCCCGGGCCGGAGGCGGAGGCGGAATCCACGCTCATCGCCACGCCTCGTAACCCGACGACTCGATCTGCCCGGCGAGCTCGGGGCCGCCCGAGGCCGCCACGCGCCCTTCGACGAGGATGTGCACCACGTCGGGCACGAGCTCGGTCAGCAGGCGCTCGTAGTGGGTGATCGCCAGCACACCCAACGAAGGCCGCTCGGCCCGCACCGCCGTCACGCCGCGGCCCACCACGCGCAACGCGTCGATGTCCAGGCCCGAGTCGGTCTCGTCCAACACGGCGACCAAAGGCTCGAGCAGCGCCATCTGCAAGATCTCGTTGCGCTTCTTCTCGCCGCCCGAGAAGCCCTGGTTCAGGTGCCGGGAGGCGAAGGACGAGTCCATGCCGAGCCGTTCCATCCACTCGGTCATCAGCACGCGGACCTCCAGCACCGACACCTCGGTGCCCTTGCGTGCCGCCATCGCCTGGCGCAGGAACTGGGTCACCGAGACGCCCTCGATGGCCTCGGGGTACTGGAAGGCGAGGAACAGGCCGGCCTTGGCCCGTACGTCGGTGGGCCACCCGGTCACGTCCTCGCCGTTGAGCGAGATGCTGCCCTGCGTCACCCGATAGGCCGGGTGCCCGAGCAGCGCACCCGCCAGCGTCGACTTGCCGGCGCCATTGGGGCCCATGAGGGCGTGCACCTCGCCGGCGCCGACCGTGAGGTCGACGCCCCGCAAGATGGCACCGTCCTCGGCCGAGACGTGGAGGTCCTTGATCTCGAGCAGCGGGGGAGTCGCTGGCATATCTAAAAGCTTACCTTTTTGGTCAGGTTTTCCATTCCGGCCGGCCGAGCCCGTCCGCCGGAGCGGTCCCGGCGGGCCCCGCCCGGTCGCCTACCAGCCCCTGTCGACCCATTCCTGCAGGTGAAGGGACTCGTCGCCCACGGTCGTAGCCGTGCCGTGGCCCGGCAGCACCCGGGTACCGGCGTCGAACTTGGCGAAGATGCGCCGCTCGATCGACTCGATGATCGTCGGGAAATCGCCGCCCTCGAAGGACGTGTTGCCCGGGCCGCCGGGGAACAGCGTGTCGCCGGTGAAGAGCAGGTCCGTGCCCTCGACGGCGAAGCAGATGGAGCCCGGCGTGTGGCCGGGCGTGGCCAGGGTCTTTATGCGCAGGTCGCCCACGCTGAGCATCTCGTCGTCGTCGATGATGAGGTCGTAGCTCGGCAGCATCCCGGCGTCGGCGCTGGTCACGGCGACCGAGATCCCGGCCTCGCGCACCGCCGGCACCGCCTGGATGTGATCCCAGTGGCCGTGCGTCTCGACCACCTGGTTGACCCCGAGGTCGCGGCAGATCGTCAGCAGCGCCTCGTGTTCGTTCGCCGCGTCGATCAGCATGGCGTCGCCCGTGCGGCGGCACCGCAGGATGTACACGTTGTTGTCCATCGGGCCGACCACGATCTGGTGCACCTCGGCGGTCGCGTCGCTCCAGATCTTCTCCAGCTGTCCCATGCACCCAGCGTAAGACAAGCCGCGGCCCTTCTGGTCGCCGCAGGTCGTGGTCTGGTAGACACCCGGGTATCTAAGGGAAACACCGCCGGCGGGGCTGCCGGGGGGAGAGGCAAGAGGAGCCCAGGCATGAATTTCGCGTTCAGTGACGAGCAGG
>DATAYX010000474.1:0-1592 GCA_036272355.1 Acidimicrobiales bacterium | reverse complement strand
GGGCTGGAGGAGCGAGGGCTGGGTGTTGTCCGTCAGCGAGCACACCGGCCCCAGGCGACGTCCCGCCGCGGCGGCCATGGCGGCGGCATGCGCGACCGCCTGATGCACCGCGTGCGACCGCGCCTGGTCCTCGACGTGGGCGGGGTTGGCGAAGGAGAAGCCGAGCGAGTTGATGGTGGCGGCATCGCCGGTCGCGTTCACTACGGCGTCGATGGCGTCACCGGCGGTCTTGGTGTCCCGCAGGGTCGCCGTCACCGTGTTGGTCGCCGCGAAGCCGGTCCGCCGTGGCACGCCATTGGGGTAGACGTACTGGGGCGCCAGGGTGAGGCCGGTCGTCTGCACGTCGGTTTGGGCCACACCCTTGCCCGAGAGTGCGAGGAGCGCCTGGTTCACGTCGGCGTTGTTCTGGCTCAGCGCGGCGGTCGCGCTCGCGGCCGTGCTGCTGAACCCGAATACGGCGGTGAGGACGTCCGGCGTGCCGTCGGCCTGGCCGCTCCCCTGCACGGTCAGGCGCGGCTGCGAAGAGTTGCAGCCGGCAGGAGTGGCAGCCGGCGTCGTGGCGCCGGCGTTCAGCGCCAGCCCGAGCCCCGTGCCGCCGACGACCAGGGCCCCGACGGCGACGGCCGCCACAGTGAAGCGGGCGCCGGGCCGCCACCGACCGAGGGTCGATTCGGGCGGTGCGGGGCGAGGTGGGTGGGCATCGTTGCCTGCGGACATGGAGCGGCCTCCCGAACGTGCTCGGGCGGGCGCGCACTGCGCTCGCCACCAGTGATGACGCAGCGCGAGGTCGGGTGGTTCGTTCGCCGCTCCGGGGCGCGACCGGAGAGTCCGGCGGCCCGGCGGTGCGGGCCGACCGATCGCACGATCCCTCGGCCTCAGCCCAGGGCGTCCAGAGCCTCGGCGTCGAGCACGACGTCGGCCGCGCGCAGGTTCTCCTCCAGGTGCCCGAGGGAGGACGTGCCGGGAATCAGCAACACGTTCGGCGCGCGCTGCAGCAACCAGGCCAGCGCCACCTGCGCGGGGGTCACACCCAGGCGCTCCGCGGTGCCGAGCACGGCCGGGTGGTTCAGCACCGGCTTGTCCGGAAAGAACGCGGAGCCCAGCGGGAAGTACGGCACGTAGGGCACGCCGTCCGCCGCGCAGGCCTCGAACACGTCCTGATCGGAGCGGTCGGCGACGCTGTACGCGTTCTGCACGCAGGCGATCTCGGTGGCGCCGATCCCCCGTCGGTACTCGTCGAGCGAGACGGTGCTGAGGCCGATGGCGCCGATCAGTCCCTCGTCGCGGAGCGCGACCATGGCGGCCACTTGCTCGTCGAAGGGCACCTCGCCGCCCGGGTGCCGGCGGAGGTTCACGACAGGAACCTGGTCCAGACCGAGGGAGGCCAGGTTGGCCTCGACCCCGGCGCGGAGCTCTTCGGGACGCTGGGCCCCCAGCCACTGACCCGTTTCGTCGCGTCGGGCGCCGACCTTCGACACGACCACCAGGTCCTCGGGATACGGGTGCAGCGCCTCGCGGATCAGCTCGTTGGCGACGTCGGGCCCGTAGAACTGCGCCGTGTCGATGTGGTTCACCCCCGCCTCGACCACGCG
>DATAYX010000473.1:0-16468 GCA_036272355.1 Acidimicrobiales bacterium | reverse complement strand
ATGTGCTCGTGCATCAGAGTGCGGCCCAGCTGCAACCCGTCGACTGGCCCGAGCACGGTGTTGACCTGGGTCATAGCTCTCCCTCGACGACGCCCGGTCTTGCCCGGGGCGCGGCGTGATCGTAGCGGTGGATGGGTATTTTCCGGAGGGGCACGGAGGCTAGAAGTCACAGCAGGCCCACAGCGGGCTTTGCAACCGGGCCGATGTCGACGTGGTCCCATGGAGTTGTACCCCCGAGCAGAGGTCCGCGAAGAGAGATGTCAGCCCACAAAGACCGGAACGCCGGCGCCAGCCGGGACCAAACCCGAGCCCGTCTGCGCACCCTGACTAATGCCGCCCTGTTGGCCACCACGGGAGCGACAGTGGGCATCGCCGTCGTCGTCGCGCACGAACACCCGGGGAAGAGTGCCGCCAGCACGTCGACCTCGGGTAAGTCGACCGTCGCCAACACCGGATCGTCCGGGGGGTCCGGCGCCGACGGCAATTCCGGGACTTCCTCGACGGCGAACACGGGCAACAGCGGCTCGTCGCCCTCGCCGAGCACCAGCTCGCAGTCGCCCTCGGTGACGTCGGGCGGGTCGTCGCGGCGATGACCCGTGACCGGCGAGGCGAACCGCAACTGACCACGCGATCGTTCCGGGCCATCGGCACGACGGCGACGGTCGTCGTCCAGGACGCCGGCGTCGCGGACGAGGCCGCCCGGCTGTTGGCCGCCGATCTCGAGGAGATCGACCTGGCGTGCAGCCGCTTCCGTCCCGACTCGGAGCTCCAGACCCTGCACCGGCATGCGGGCTCCACCGTGCAGGTGGGCGCCCTCCTCTTCGAGGCCCTGCGCGTCGCTGTCGACGCCGCTGCGCGCACCGGCGGTGCGGTCGACCCGACTGTCGGCAACGCCATTGCGGCGCTCGGCTACGACGCCGACCTCGACGAGGTACTGGCGCGCCCCGCCGGACCGCCGCCGGCCCTGGGCTCGGTCGCGGGCTACGCGCACGTGCAGCTCAACGCGGCCGATCACACCGTGCGGATACCCCGCGGCGTCCGACTCGACCTCGGTTCGACGGCCAAGGCATTGGCCGCCGACCGCGCGGCGGCGCGCATCGCGCACGCCGTCGGGAACGGCGTGCTCGTGAGCCTCGGGGGCGACGTCGCCGTGGCGGGTGAGCCCCCTGCCGGAGGGTGGGCGGTGGGCATCGCCCGGGATTCGTCTGCACCCGCCGGCTCGGTCGACCAGGTCGTAGCGATCACCCGCGGCGGCCTGGCGAGCTCGGCCACCGCTGTGCGCACCTGGAAGGTGGCCGGGCGCGAGGTCCACCACATCCTCGACCCGCAGACCGGCGACAGTGCCGCCACCTACTGGGTCCTCGTCTCCGCCACCGGCGCCAGCTGTGTCGAGGCCAACGTCGTGACGACGGCCGCCGTCGTCTGGGGCCCCGAGGCACTCCACAAACTCGCCGGGTTCGATCAGTCGGTGCGGCTGGTCCGGACCGACGGCGAGGTGTTTGCCGTCAACGGATGGCCGCTGGAGCAGGCAGCGTGAACTCGACCGCACTCTGGTACGCCACACGGGCCAGCGGGTTGACGGCGCTGGTCCTGCTCACGCTGACCATGGTCCTGGGCATGACGACCTCCACGCGGGCGCGGGCTCGCAACTGGCCCGGCTTCGCGCAGCAGGAGATGCACCGCCGGATCTCGATCCTCTCCGTCGTGTTCCTCGGCATCCACGTCCTCACGAGTGTGATGGACACCTTCGTCAACATCAGCTGGGCCGCGGTCGTGATCCCGTTCACCTCGAAGTACTCGGGCTTCTGGGTCGGCGTCGGTGCGGTCGCGCTCGACCTGATGATCGCCGTGTTCGTCACCAGCCTCCTCCGCGAGCGCATGCGGCCGGCGACGTGGCGGGCCGTGCACTGGCTGGCTTACCTGAGCTGGCCCGTGGCCCTGGCGCACACCTTCGGCATGGGCACCGACGCCGGCGAGGGGTGGGTCATCGTCCTTGGTGTCCTGTGCGGGCTCGCCGTTCTCGCCGCGCTCGGTTGGCGCCTCTACGCCGCCTCCCGCCAGGCGAGTGCCCGCACCGCCCACGCGTCGGTCCCGGGCATGCCGCCCAAACACATCCAGTTGGGTGGGCGCACGAAGGTCAGGTCGCGTCATGGGTAGCGCGAGCGACACCCTGCCCGCGACGAAGCGGTACCGGATCCTGGGCCACCCGACCGACCTTGCCGGCCATGTCGCGACGCTCGGCCCCGTGCCGCTCCCCGCCTCGTCGCTCCGCGTCTGGCGCGAGGGCTTCGTCTCGGCGCTCGAGGCGTCGGGCTTGCCCGGCCGTGGCGGCGCCGGGTTTCCCGCCGCCATCAAGCTCGCCGTCGCGCACAGCGCCGGCGGCCGCGGCGTCGTCGTCGTCAACGGGATGGAATCGGAGCCGGCGAGCGACAAGGACAAGCTCCTGCTCCTCCGCTCACCCCATCTCGTGCTGGACGGGGCGCAGCTCCTGGCGGCGGCGAGCGGTGCCCGCAACGTCACCGTGTGCGTGCCCCTCGATCGCGACCACGTCGCGACGGCGGTCTCCACCGCGATCGCCGAGCGTGCCGGTACCCGGCATGCCCCCGTACCCGAGACCCTGGCCCGCCCGCCCTCCCGTTTCATCGCGGGGGAGGAGTCGGCGCTGGCCGCCTGGCTCGATTCGGGCGCCTCGCTGCCCGCTTTCCGTCCCGACAAGGGGATGCCGCTGCGCATCGGCCGCCAGTCCGCGCTTGTGCACAACGCCGAGACGTTGGCCCACGTCGCCATGATCGCCCGGACCGGATCGGATGCATTCCGCGCCCACGGCCTCATCGAGGACCCGGGCACCTGCCTCGTCACGATCTCGGGCGCCGTCGAGAACCCCGGCGTGGTGGAGGTCGACCGGGGCACCCCGTTGATCGACATCGTCCAGCGGGCCACGCCGCACCAGGCGCCGCAGGCCCTCCTCGTCGGTGGGTACGGCGGGGCCTGGGTCGGGCCGGAACACTTCGCGACGCCCTACGCGTCGCTGTCACTGCGCGCCGCCGGCTCGAGCGCGGGCGTCGGCATCGTGGTCGTCCTCGGCCCCGATGCGTGCGGCCTCATGGAGTCGGCACGCATCGCCCACTACCTCGCGGGACAGAGCGCCGGGCAGTGCGGACCCTGTGTCTACGGACTCCCCGCCGTTGCGGACGACGTCGCCCGCCTGGCCCAGGGTCGCGTGGACGTGACCCTCATGGCCCGGCTGGACCGCCGCCTGCAGGAGGTCGACGGCCGCGGGGCGTGCCGGCATCCCGACGGTGCGGTGCAGCTGGTCCGGAGCGCGCTCCGCGTCTTCGCCGCCGACGTGCGGGTGCACGCCGCAGGCGCGCCGTGCGCCCATGCCGACCGTCCTACCCAGCTCCGGTTCCCAACCTTGCCCCTGACGGGTGGCGCGTGATCCGCGTCGTCATCGACCCCGTCGCGTGCGACGCCTACGGCTTCTGCGCGGAGCTGCTGCCCGAAGCCATCACACTCGACGAGTGGGGCTACCCGATCGTCGACGGCACACCGCTGCCGCCCGAGCTGGTCGAGGTCGCCCGGCGTGCCGCCCGGGACTGCCCGCGCCGCGCCATCACGCTGCGCGAGCGCAAGGCCCGCGGCTGAGCGTCCCTCCGGCCGCCTGTCTCCATCTTCGGGCCGCATCCCTCGGGCTGTGCGCAGCTGTGCCCTTGTCCTCTGCGCAAGTAATGGTGTAATCTCGTAACTATGACGACAGACGAGATGTCCGGAGGGCGCCGGGGTCCCTCCCGCGGTCGCCGCCGCTCGGCGACGGCGCCGCCTTCGGGCCCCGAGCAGGAGCGACTGATCGGGGCCTGGTTCGCCGGGCGGGTGCCCGGGGACTGGTACGAGGGGGGCCCGACCATCGAGATCGACAGCGACGAGATCCTGGTCGTCGGCTCCCTGGCGGCGCCCTCGCTGCCCGCGGGGACCCCCGACGACGAGGTCAAGGTGGTCGAGCAGGCCCGCATCGCCGGCTTCCGCGAGGACACCCGCGGCGCCCGCATGCGCATCGCGGACGAGGCCCAGCCCGCGTTCCGGCGCGCCGTGTCCTGGGGGGCCGAGTGCGGCGGCACCAGGATCCTGTTCACCACCACCGGGGTGCCCGTCATGACCCGGCTGCGCATGGGCGACCGCCGTGTCCTCGACACGCTCATCGACGCCGGCGTGGCGCGCAGCCGCAGCGAGGCGCTGGCATGGTGCGTCCGGCTGGTCGAGCAGCACGAGCGGGAGTGGATCGAGGAGCTGCGCGGAGCCATGACGGCGGTCGAGGAGGTCCGCAACCGGGGGCCGAAGTCCGCGGGCGGCGGCTGAGGCAGCCCGCGTGCGAGCATGCCCGCATGGAGCATGCGCCGTACCACCAGATCCAAGAAGACCTCCGCGGCCCCTACCGCGCGCTGCGCGAGGCGATTCCCGAGGTCATGGCCGCCTACCACGCGCTCGGCACGGCGGTGATGACGGACGGCGCGCTGCCGGCGACGACCAAGGAGCTCATCGCGCTGGCGTGCTCCATCACGCGCGAGTGCGACGGCTGCATCGTCGCCCACGCCCGCGGCGCCGCCCGACGCGGCGCGTCACGTGAGCAAGTGGCGGAGGCGATCGGCGTCGCCATCAACATGAACGGCGGGCCGGCCACGGTGTGGGGCCCGCGTGCGCTCGCCGCCTACGACGAATTCGCCCAGAGCACCCCCGAGGACGCCGCCCCGAAGCCCTGAGGCCGGCGCGGTGCGTTCAGCCGGCCTTCGCCGGCGTGAATTTGCAGTCGAGATGCTTGATGCCGTTGATGAACGGCGAGAGCAGCCGGTCGGGCTCGCCCACGGCCTCGATGTCGGGCAGCCGCTCGAACAGCTGGCGGAACATCACAGAGATCTCCTGGCGGGCCAGGTGTGCGCCGAGGCAGAAGTGCGGCCCCGCCGCCCCGAAACCGATGTGCGGGTTCGGGTCGCGGCGCACGTCGAACGTGAAGGGGTCCTCGAACACCTCCTCGTCGCGGTTGGCCGAGTTGTAGAACATGATCACCTTGGCCCCCTCGGCCAGCTCCGTCCCGCCGAGCACGGTCGGAGCGGCGACGGTGCGGCGCATCCAGATCACCGGCGATCCCCAGCGCACGATCTCGTCCACGCCGGTCGCCGCGACCGCGACCGGGTCGGCCTGCCACAGCGCGCGCTGGTCGGGGTACTGGGTCATCGCCAGCAGGCCGTGGCTGATGGCGTTGCGGGTGGTCTCGTTGCCCGCGACCACCAGCAAGATGAAGAACGCCGCCACCTCGGTGTCGGTGAGCGCCTCGCCGTCGACGTTCGTGTTCACCAGCGCGGAGGTCACGTCCTCGGTCGGATGCTCCTTGCGGACCTTGGCCAGGTCCAGCATCAGCAGGTTGAGCTGCTGGGCCGCCGTCATGAAAGCCATCATGGGGTCGGTGCCCTCGGGCACGTACTCCGGGTCGCCGTTGGACAAGATGACGTTCGACGCGTTGAACACGGTGTCGTAGTCGGCCGCGGCGATGCCCATCATGTCGCAGATGATCTCGAGGGGCAGCCGGGACGAGACCTCGACCACGAAGTCGCAGCCGCCCTTGTCAGCCACCCGGTCGATCACGTCGTTGGCCACGAGCTCGATCCGGTCCTCGATCGACTTGATCATCCGCGGGTTGAAGGCCGCCGACACGATGCGGCGCAGCCGCGCGTGGCGCGGGTTGTCCATGTTGATCATGGAGCCGAAGAAGTCGAGCATCTCCTCGGGCATGTCCATCATGGACGTGGCCCCCGCACCCGACTGGTAGATCTCGGGGTGCCGGCTGGCCTCCGAGATGTCGGCGTGGCGCGTCAGCGCGTAGTACCCCGCCCCCCGCGGCATGACCAGCGACAACGCCTCGGGGATCTCGGGCTCCTCGTAGAACGGCATGGGCCGCTCGCGCCGCAGCGTCTGGAAGGCGCCCTCCCGCTCGTCCCAGGGCCGGGCCCAGAAATCCATGTCCGACAGGTTGATCTCGTCGACTGACAGAACGGAACGAGGCTGCATCTGGCCCACGATACCCACCTCCCTACACTGCGACCTATGTGCGACACCCTCTGCGCGCGCGGGCCCTCGGGCATGGTGTTCGCCAAGAACTCGGACCGGCCGCCGGGTGAGCCCCAGATCACGTGGCCCTTCGGCCGCCGGTCGTCGGCGGGGTGCTCGCTGCGCACCCAGTACCTGACCATCGGGGACACCGGCGCGCACGCCGCCCTGCTGTCCTGTCCGACCTGGTTGTGGGGTGCCGAGCACGGCGTCAACGAATACGGCGTGGCCATCGGCAACGAACGGGTGGCGACGACTCACGACGCGTCGTCGGCTCCGCCGGCGCTGATCGGCATGGACCTGGTGCGGCTCGGTCTCGAGCGCGCCCGTACCGCGACGGAGGCCGTCGAGGTGATGACCGGACTCCTCGAGGGCTGCGGCCAGGGTGGCATCGCCAGCGCCACCCACGGCGAGGCCTACGACTCCTCGTTCCTCGTGGTGGACCCGTCGTCGGCCTTCGTCCTCGAGACCGCGGGACGGGAATGGGTGGCGGCGCCGTTCCCGGGCGGCACCGCCGTCTCCAACCGCCTCGCGCTCGGGACGGAGTGGTGCGACGCGTCGCGCACCCTCGCCCCCGGCGACGACTTCGACCGCTTCCGCGACCCCTCCGAGCCGACCGGCTACGCAGATGTTCGCCTGGCGGCCAGCCGCGCCTTTCTCGCCTCGGCCCCTCCCGGCGGCCTGACGCCGGCTGCAACCGCAGCCCACCTCCGCGACCACGGGACCGGGCCCTGGGGTGGGCCGGGCGCCCGCGGACCCGTGACGCCCCCGCCGCGCCGGCTCGGGCCCGATTTCAGCGGCGTCAGTGTGTGCATGCACGTCCGCGGCCGGTACGTCACGGCCGCGTCGATGATCGCCGAGTTGCCCGAGTCCATCGCCGACGGTGCGCCCTTGCGCGTCTGGGTCGCGCCGGGGAGCCCGTGCGCCAGCGTCTACGTCCCGGCGTTCCCGCGCAGCGTCGCCGGTCCGCCTCCCTTCGTCCCCTTCGAGCTGGCGGCCGAGGACCTGTGGCGCGCCGCCGACGAGATGCGCCGGCAGGTCGAGGACGAACCCGATTCGCTCGCCGAGGTGCGCAGCACGCTCGACGTCGTCGAGGACGAGTTGTGGGCCGAGGCCGAGGCTGTCCTCGAGCACCCGGGCCGTTGGGCCACGGTCGGCGCATCGTGGGGCGCCCGGGCCCTCGACGCCCTCGAGGCCTGCATCCACTAATCGGCTGAAACCCGGGGTTACCCTGGCCAGAGGGGCGCAGTGCACTCCTACTCGCCAAGGAGGAACGGCATGACGTACGTACTCACCGAAGACGACATCGTTGTCGGTGACGCAGTCAGCACCCAGCTCCAGAAGATGTGGGGTTGGTACCTGGCCGGCGGGATCATCTCGATGATCTTCGGCTTTTTCGTGATCAGCTGGCGCCACGCGACCGTGTACGCGGTCATCTATTTCGCGAGCGCCTTCTTCATCGTGGGGGGCGTGTTCGAGCTCATCGGATCAGCGAGGATGGCGCGTCAGCGCTGGCTGCACCTCCTCTTCGGGCTGATCTGGGTCGGCGCCGGCATCGTGGGGTTCGTCTGGCCGCACATCACGATCTTCATCATCGCGGTCCTCATCGGCTGGTCGTTCCTGGTGCTCGGCATCTTCGACATCATCTCGTCGCTCCGCTTCCACCATCAGCCCTACTGGTGGGCCACCCTGATCCGCGGCGTGATCGCGGTGGCGTTGGGCTTCCTGTGCATCCGGCACCCCGGCGCGCCGATCACGGCGCTGGTCGTCTTCATCGGCATCATGGCCATCGTCTTCGGGGCGGTCGAGGTCGTCGGTGCGGTGGTGGCGAGGCACGCGACGAAGAACTGGGAGAAATACAAGACCGAGTTGCGCTAAGCCGGGGGCGATGCGCCTCGTCAGCTTCTCGACTTCCGGTGAGCCGCCCCGACCGGGCCTCGTGCTGGGGGACGAGATCGTCGACCTGAGCGACCCTTCGACCGGCCTGCCTGCGACCATGCGCGGGCTGCTGGCCCTCGGCCCCGACGCCGTGGGCCCGGTTCGTGCCGCCGAGACCGGCCGTGCGACCCGTTTCGGCGCGGCGGAGGTGACCCTGCATGCACCGGTCCCGGACCCGCCTGCCATCCTGGCCATCGGCATGAACTACCGGGCCCACGTGGCCGAGATGGGTCGCGAGCCGCCCGAGTGGCAGTACTGGTTCAACAAGCAGCGGACGGCCATCACCGGCCCCGGCGACCCGATCGTGCTGCCGACCGTGTCCGACGCGGTGGACTACGAGGGCGAGCTCGCGCTGGTGATCGGCCCGCGTTGCCAGCACGTGCCCGCGTCCCGTGCCCTCGAGGTCGTCGCCGGCTGCACCGTGATCAACGACGTCAGTGCACGCGACTGGCAATGGCGCACGCCGACCTTCACGATGGGGAAGTCGTTCGACACCCATGCGCCGTGCGGGCCCGAGCTGGTCACGGGCGACGAGGTCGGCGATCCCGGGAAGCTCACCATCCGCACCTGGGTCAACGACGAGCTGCGCCAGGACTCGTCGACGTCCGACCTGATCTTCGGCTGCGCCGAGATGATCGAGTACCTCACGACGGCGTTCCCGCTCGAGCCGGGCACCATCATCGCGACCGGCACGCCCGCCGGCGTCGGGGCAGGCTTCGACCCACCCCGCTTCCTCGCCGATGGCGACGTCGTGCGCATCGCGATCGAGGGCGTCGGCGAACTCGAGAACCCGGTCGTGCAGGGCAAGGCGCCCCAGCCCGTCGGCCTCGCGTAGGCCGCCGTGCTGCGCCGGCGGGCGCCCGTTTGCCCTGGTGGGGGAGGGACCAACGTGCTGGGCGGCCGGACGCGGTGCCGTGGCACGGCAGAATAGAGGGGTGACCGAAACGACATCCCAGCTCAGCGACGCCGAGAGGGCGGACCGCCTGGCCAAGCTCCAGGGGATCATGGACCTCATGCGGCCGGCCGTGCAGGCCGACGGAGGCGACCTCGTCCTCGTGCGTGCCGACGTCGAGAGCGGCGTCGTCGAGGTGGAGCTCCAGGGTGCGTGCAGCTCGTGCGCCATCAGCGAGGCCACGCTCTCGGGCGGGGTCGAGCGGATCCTGCGCGAGCGTCTCCCCTGGGTGACCGAGGTCGTCGGCGGCGTCGACGACTCCTTGGACTACGAGGAGAGCTCGGCCCTGGGCGCCGGCGGATACGTCCCCAGCCTCTGAATCAGCGCTCGCGGGCGGGTCACGCCGGCTTCGGCTCCTTCGGTAACCCGAGCGCCCGCTCACCCACGATGTTGCGCTGGATCTCCGCGGCCCCGCCCCAGATCGTCTCTGAGCGCGAGAAGAAGTAGAGCGACTGGATGTTGTCGACCGGGTAGCTCGCCTTGGCGCGCCGCGCCCCGGGCAGCAGCGTGTCGTCGCTCGCGTCGCCCCGCAGGACCTGGCCCTTCATGCCGAGGATGTCGATGGCGAGGTCCATGGTCGCCTGGTGCGACTCGGACCAGAACATCTTGTTGCACGCGCCCAGCTTGGCCGTGTTGTGGGTGCCGTTGAGCGCGTCGGTCAGGGTCCGCCAGCCGTTGATCTGCATGATCTTGATGTTCGACCATGACCGCGCCAGGCGCTGGCGCACCAGCGGGTCTTGGTCCTTGCCGAGCTCGCGTGCCGTCTTGAGGATCTCGTCGAACTCCTTCTGGAAGCGGCGGTGTCCTGTCGTGGCCGAGGTCCCTCGCTCGAATCCCAGTGTCGTCATGGCGACTTTCCACCCGTTGTTCACGCCGCCGATGACGTTGTCCTTGGGACAGCGCACATTGGTGAAGAAGACCTCGTTGAACTCGGCCGAGCTGTCGATCTGCTCGATGGGCCGCACCTCGACGCCCGGCTGCTTCATCGGGACGAGCAGGTACGAGATGCCCGCGTGCTTCGGCGCGTCGGGGTCGGTGCGCGCGAGCAGGAAGATGTAGTCGGCGTACTGCGCCTGGGTGGTCCAGACCTTCTGGCCGTTGATGACCCACTCGTCGCCGTCGAGCTCCGCCTTCGTCTTGAGGCCTGCGAGGTCGGACCCTGCGTCGGGCTCGCTGAAGCCCTGGCACCAGGCGATCTCGCCCTTCAAGATGCCCGGGATGAACTGCTGCTTCTGCTCCTCGGTGCCCCATTGCAGGATGGTGGGGCCGACGAGGGTGTCACCGAAGAAGTCACCTCGGAGCGGGGCGCCGGCGCGGGCGAACTCCTCGTTCAGCACGACCTGCTGCAGCAGCGTCAGCCCTTTGCCGCCGTACTCGGTAGGCCAGCTCGCGCAGATCCACCCGCCGGCGAACAGCTTGGACGTCCATTCGTCGTTGAACGCCGTGCGCTCCTCGGGTGTCATGGCGTGGTCCGGATCTCCCCAGCCTTCGGGGAGGTTGTCCTTCAGCCAGCCGGCGATCTCGGCTCTGAACTCCTCGGCTTCGGGCGGGTAGGTGAGGTCCATGGTTTTCACGGTACCCGTCCCGGCCTGGGGCTTCCCACGTCTCGACCACCCTTGGCCGACCGGTCGCCGGGTAGGATCGTTGCGGCCATTTGGTCCAATTCCCCTCACCGGGGTGACCGTCAAGGAGGTGTGGCCATGATCAGGGGCGAACCCCCCAGTAGTACCTCCGGCGCACCTTCCACCCGTCGCCGGGACTGATCCCACCGCGCGCGCGGCCGCGAGCGTGCCGGGCGTCCTCACGATGGGTACGGCATGGGAGACAGGCGCTGGTTGCTGAACCGCCGGCGTGCACCACGCGTCCGGCCGTCCGATCCGACCGATCCTCGCGAGGACCGCAGAGGAGGTACCCCATGACAACGCCAACGCCGGCGAACGCTTCGAGCCGGCCCCGGCTGCTGCCGGGCCGGAACCGCAATCCCGACCGCCTGCCGCACCAGCGACGGCGGCGCACGCGCCGCATCCTGGCGCAAGAGGGCGTCTTCGACGCCATCGTGTCGCTGGCCGGCTTGCTCGGTCGCCCCGTGCGCAACCAGCAGGGCCAAGAGATCGGCCGCCTCGAGGACGTCGTGGCGCGCTGGGCCGATGGGCAGGTCTACCCGCCCGTGAGCGGGCTCGTCATCCGCGTCGGGCGCCGGCTCGCCTTCGTACCCGCGTCGGCCATCGACCGCGTGAGACATGCCGAGGTGTCGCTGCGCTCGTCCCGGCTCGACCTGCGCGACGTCGTGCGCCGTCCCAGCGAGGTGTTGCTTGCCCGCGACGTGCTCGACCACCAGCTGGTCGACGTCGAGGGCGTCCAGGTCATCCGCGCCGCCGACCTCTACCTGGCGGAGGTCCTCGGCCGCATCCGGCTCGTCGGCGCGGACGTCTCGACCGCGACATTGCTGCGCCGGCTCGGCCCGCGCCGGTGGCGCCCGCGCCCGACGCCTGACCGCGTCATCGACTGGGCCGCCATCCAACCGTTCAACGAGCCGACGGACCCGGACAACCCCGCCACCGGGGTGCGCCTCAACACGACCAACGAAGGCCTGCACCGGCTGCGCCCCGGCGAGCTCGCCGATCTCCTCGAGGACCTGCGCCGTGACGAGCGCCGCGAGCTCCTCGCCGCGCTCAGCCCGGACGAGGCGGCGGACGCCCTCGAGGAGATGCAGCCCGAGGACCTCGAGCAGCTCCTGCGCGAGTCGGACCCGGTCGACGCGGCGCGCCTGCTGGCCGCCATGGAGCCCGACGAGGCGGTCGACGCGCTGCGCGACCTGCCGCTTGCCGTGCGGGCGGAGGTGCTCCGGCACATCCCGCCCCGGACGGCGCTCGGGCTGCGCGACCTCCTCGGCTACGAGGAGGACGAGGCCGGCGGCATCATGACCACCGCACTGGTCACCGCGACGTCGGGCGACAAGGTGCAAAAGGTCGCGGACCGGCTCTCCGAGGCGCGGAGCCACGACGTCGACCTCGATGCCGTCGCCGTCATCGACCCCGAAGGGCGCCTGATCGGCGACGTGTCGCTGCTCGATCTCCTGCTCGCTCTGCGCGCCGACCCCCACACCCGGATGTCCGCGCTGCTCGACGAGGAGGACGTCGTGACCGTGTCGCCGCACGATTCGGCGAACGACGTCGCGGCGCGGCTGATCGAGACCCGCCGCCTGTCGATGGTGGTGGTCGGTGACGACGGCCGCCCGGTCGGGCGCATTCTGGCCGACGACGTCCTCGACGCACTGGTACCCACCAAGGGCCGCTTCCACTTCCCACGCCTCTTGTCATGAGGCAGCTCGTCTCGAGGCGGTGGCTCATCTACCTCGCCGCGGCCGGACCAGGCCTGATCGCGGCGGCGGCCGGCAACGACGCGGGTGGCATCGTCACGTACTCCTCGGCCGGGGCCCAGTTCATCTACCGGACGCTGTTCCTCATGGTGCTGATCACCGTCGCGTACGTGATCGTGCAGGAGATGGTGGCCCGCATCTCGGTCCACACCGGCAAGGGGCTGGCCGCGCTCATCCGCGAGGAGTTCGACCTCCGTCTCACTGCCTTCGCCATCACCGCCTTCGCCATCGCCAACGTGGGGCTGATGGTCACCGAGTTCGGCGGTATCGCCACGGCCTTCGAGCTGTTCAACGTCTCGCGCTACATCTCGGTGCCGATCGCTGCGGTCGCGATCTGGTCGCTCGTGCTCTTCGGCTCGTACCGCTACGCCGAACGCATCTTCCTTCTTCTCACGCTCGTGTTCGTCGCCTACCCCATCGCCGCAGTCCTGGCGCACCCCAATTGGAAGGCCGTGGCGGCCAATACCGTGTGGCCGCACTTCGTCGCGTCGAAGTCGTTCCTGCTGCTGTCGGTCGCCCTCATCGGGACGACGATCACGCCGTATATCCAGCTCTACGAAGCGGGCGCCGTGGTCGACAAGGGCGTCAAGCCGTCCGAGTACCACTTCCAGCGCGTCGACGCGATCACCGGCGCGCTGCTCGCGGCGTTCGTCGCCATGTCGATCATCGTGGCGACGGGCGCAACGATCGGCGGCACCGGCCCGCTGACCTCGGCGTCGACCGCAGCCAGGGGGCTCGAGCCCGTGGCAGGGGCCGCGGCCACGACCCTGTTCGGGTTGGGCCTGTTGGGGGCCTCCGCCCTCGCCGCGGCCGTGGTCCCGCTGTCGACGTCCTACGCCGTGGCCGAAGCGATCGGCGTCGAGCGCTCGGTGTCCTCGAGCTTCCGGCAGGCGCCGGTCTTCCTCGGCATCTTCACCTTCCAGATCCTGGTCGGGGCGGCGGTCGTCCTCGTTCCCGGCAACCTGATCACCCTCATCCTGAACACGCAGGTGCTCGAGGGCGTGATCACGCCGATGACCTTGATCCTGATCCTCATCCTGGCCAACCGGCGTTCCCTGCTCGGTTCGGCGGCCAACGGGCCCTTCGCCCGCACGGTCGGCGGCCTGGCCATCGTCTCGGTGGCGGTCGTGGCCGGCTTCTACGTCGCGCTCACAGTTCTCAGCTGGTTCGGCGTCGGTTGAGCAGGCCCATGTGCACATCTACGCGCTGTAGCGCCGCCGCCCCAGGTAAAAGGGCCCGAAGGGCGTTTGCGCCGGACCTGGGCATTCGGGGAGGCTATGGCGCCATGTCGGGCCCCGTCGAGACATCCCTTGCCTAAGACTCCCCGGCAGAAGTGGATCGAGACCAAGGAGTCCTGGGAGCGGTCTAGGCACATCGAGGTGGCCGCCCCGCTGCCCGCGGCCCCACCTCGTCCCGGGGGGCTGCGCGTCGCCTACCTGACCTATCGGGGTAATCCACGCTGTGGTGGTCAGGGCGTGTACACCCGCCATCTCACCCGTGAACTCGTTGCGCTCGGCCATTCCGTCGAGGTCTTCTCGGGACCGCCGTGGCCCGAGCTCGACCCGGGCGTGGGCTTCACGCCGGTGCCGGGCCTCGACCTGTACCGAGACCCCGACCCTTTCCGCCTCCCTCATCCGCGGGAGTTCTCCTCACGGGAGGACTGGATCGAATTCGGCGTCATGTGCACGGCCGGCTTCGGCGAGCCGCTGGCCTATTCGCGGCGCGCCCGCCAGCTGCTGGCCCAGCGCCGCGGCGATTTCGACGTCGTGCACGACAACCAGTGCCTCGGCAACGGGATGCTCGGCATGGTCGACGACGGCTGGCCGCTGCTGACCACCTTGCACCACCCCATCACGGTCGACCGCGAACTGGCGCTGGCCCACGCGACGAGCCGCTGGCAGCATTTCAGCCAGCGGCGTTGGTTCGGCTTTCTCGGCATGCAGGTACGCGTCGCCCGTGCGCTGCCCGCAGTGGTGACCGTGTCGGAGAACTCGCGCAAGGACATCGCGGCCCAGCTGGGCGTGGCCCCCGAGCGAATGACGGTTGTTCCGGTCGGTGTGGACCACACCGTGTTCCGGCCGCACGAGGGCGTGACCCCGCAACCCGGGCGCATCATGGTCACGTCGAGCAGTGACGTGCCAATGAAGGGGCTCGTCCCCTTGCTCGAGGCGGTCGCCAAGCTGCGCACCGAACGCGACGTCGAGCTCACCGTGATCGGCCGTCCCACCGAGGGCGGTCGGGTGGACCGGGCGATTGCCCGACTGGGCCTGGCCGACATCGTGCACTGTGTCAGCGGCATCAGCGACGACGAGCTGGCTCGGCTCTACGGCCAGGCCGAAGTCGCTGTCGTGCCGTCGTTGTACGAGGGGTTTTCCCTCCCCGCCATCGAGGCCATGTCGTGTGGCGTCGCTGTCGTGGCCACGACCGGGGGCGCGTTGCCCGAAGTGGTCGGCAACGATGGCGAGACAGGGTTGCTCGTGCCGCCGGACGACCCCGGCGCATTGGCCGGCGCCATCGGGCGGCTGCTCGACGACCCCGGACTGCGGCAGCGGCTCGGATCGGCCGGTCGAGAGCGCGTGGTGCGCCGCTTCACCTGGCAAGTGACGGCGGCCGGTACCGCTGCGTGCTATCAGGCGATCCTCGAAGGACGGCCACTCCCGGGCGCGCCCACTGCATTGTCGGAGTCGACGCGCCCGTGCTGACCGTCGACTACGACCGATTGGGTGTCGGACCCGGGGACCTGGTGCTGGACCTCGGTTGTGGGTTCGGGCGCCACGCGTTCGAGGCGGCCCGCCGCGGTGCCTTCGTGGTGGCGCTCGACGCCGGCCCCGAGGAGGTGGCCCAGGTGCGCGCCACGCTCGGCGCGATGGTCGAAGCAGGGGAGCTGGCGTCGGACCATCCCGCGACCGCAGTGCAGGGCGACGCACTGGCGCTGCCCTTTGCCGACGGCACCTTCGATCGGGTCATCGCGTCAGAAGTGCTCGAGCACATTCCCGACGACGTTTCCGCCATGCGCGAGCTCGCCCGCGTCTTGAAGCCCGGCGGCGCCATGGCGGTCACCGTGCCGCGCTGCGCGCCCGAAACGGTCAACTGGATGCTCTCGGACGAGTATCACGACACGCCGGGGGGACACGTCCGCATCTACCGGCGGTCCACGTTGGAACGGCGGCTCGCCTCGGCGGGACTCGAGCCGAATGGGCACGGCCATGCGCACGGCCTGCATTCGCCGTACTGGTGGCTGCGCTGCCTGGTCGGCGTGTCGAACGACGCGCACCCGGCGGTGACGGCGTACCACAAGGTGCTGGTCTGGGACATCGTCAAGGCTCCCTTCGTGACTCGCACGGCAGACCGGGTGCTGAGCCCGTTCATCGGCAAGAGCCTGGTGGTCTACCTGTCCAAACCCGCGATCTCGGTCGAAGGGCTGCCTGACGCGCGCCCGAACCTGCCGCGCGGCGTGCCGGGACGGCGAGGGCCGACGTCGCCGAAGCAGGGTGCGGCGGCATGACGACAGAGGAGATCCACTCGATGCGCTCGGCCCAGGTCACCATCCCAGAGGTACCCGGCATTCTCACGGGTTCAGACGTCCTGGCGACCGCCCACGCCATTGCCGAAGTGCAACGCCACGACGGGATGATCCCGTGGTTCGATGACGGCCACTGCGACCCGTGGAACCACGTCGAGGCTGCGATGGCGCTGACGGTGTGCGGTCTGGTCGACGAGGCCATGGCCGCCTACCGCTGGCTCGTCGACCGCCAGCTGCCCGACGGCAGCTGGTTCAATTACTACCGCCGCGACGCCGTGAAAGACCCGCGTCTCGACACCAACGTGTGCGCGTACCTGGCGGCGGGCGCGTGGCACCACCACCTGATCACCGGCGACGTCGAGTTCCTGGGCGAGCTCTGGCCGACGATCGAGGGCGGCATCGATTGGATCCTGCGCTTGCAACAGCCCGATGGCTCGGTGCTGTGGTCGCTCGACTCGTCGGGCCGTCCCGAGGGATATGCCCTCCTCACCGGGTCCTCGTCGATCTACCACTCGCTGCGCTGCGCGGTGGCCATCTCCGAGTGCCTGGCCAAGGACCGCCCGGACTGGGAGCTGGCGGC
>DATAYX010000472.1:0-5855 GCA_036272355.1 Acidimicrobiales bacterium | reverse complement strand
CGCAGTCGCGGTGAACAGGACGCTGATGATGTCGTCCTCTTCCAGCTCGTTGCGGGCCATGAGCTCACGCATGAGCTCCTGCGATCGCTCTGTGACCTGGGCCACCGTGTCGGCGTCGACCGTCGTGGCCCCGCGCAGACCTCTGACCGTGAGAGCGGGTGCCATGGGCGGCCACTCTACCGGCCGTCACGGCGTCTCCCCTGCTGGCGGGGTTCTTCTCGGCAAAACCCCGCTACCCCCCCCGGCCCAGACCCGGGGTGCCCCCGTCGGTCCGCCGCGTCGTATACGCCACGCACCCCGGGCGCTTCCTCCGGCCCCTACGGACGACGCAACGCGCCATCCCCGCTGCCGCCACAAACGCACACGAGAACGCGAGCCCCGGCATCCCTCGCGACGAGAACCAAACAACCTCGACCCGAAGAACTACCGGGCCGAAGCGGCGAGGGCTCGCACCTCTTCGGCGCTCAAAGCGCGCCAGCGCCCAGGGGCCAGCTTGGTGTCGCGGACGGGACCGATCCGCGTACGCACCAGACGCTCGACCGGGTGGCCGACGGCCTCGCACATGCGGCGGACTTGGCGGTTGCGACCCTCGTGGATGACCAGACGGAGGACGCCCTCCGCGAGGACACCGACCTCAGCGGGCGCCGTCGGTCCATCCTCGAGCTCCACGCCCTGGCGGAGGGCGCGCAGCGCACCGGGGGCCGGGGTCCCACCGGCGACCTCGGCGACGTATTCCTTGGGAACGCCGTGCGAGGGATGGGTGAGCAGCTGGGCCAGTTCGCCGTCGTTCGTCAGGATGAGAAGGCCTTCGGTGTGGCGGTCGAGTCGCCCGACTGGGAACACGCGCGGCTCGGTCGGCACGAGTGCGACGACGGTCGGACGGCCCTGCGGGTCGTCGGCGGTGGTCACCACGCCGTCGGGCTTGTTCAACAGGTAATAGACGAGGTCCGGCGCGACGGGGATCAAATTTCCGTCGATCTCCACCCGCGCTGTCGCGGTGTCGATGCGCTGACCCAACACGGCTACCTCGCCGTCGACGGTGACCCGGCCCGCGGCGATCAGTTCCTCGCAGGCGCGACGTGAGCCGAGGCCGGCGCGGGCCAGGACCTTTTGCAGGCGCTCGCTGTCCGTCTCCGCTGGCTCCGGTGTTCCGGATGACGCGCCTGCGTCAGCCGTCGTCGTTGGCCGCCTCGATGCCGAGGCCCAGCGCGGAGCGCATTTCGCTCTCGAGGTCGCCCGCCACCTCGGGGCCCGGGAGGAAGTCCTCGACCGCTGGCAGCTGCGCCAGTGAGTCGAGGCCGAGCCGCTCCAAGAAGAGATCCGTCGTCCCGAAGAGCGCCGGCTGTCCGAGCCCGTCGGCGTGGCCCACTACTTCGATGTAGCCCCGTTGTTCCAGGAGGCGGGTGACGCCGTCGACGTTCACGCCACGCAGGGCCGAGATCTGGCCACGGGAGACGGGCTGGCGGTAGGCCACGATGGCCAGCGTCTCGAGCGCGGCCGTAGAGAGCCGGTGCGAGACCTCGCGGTTGGCGAAGCGCTCGACATACGGCGCGAGATCCGGATGGGTCTGCAAACGTGCGCCGCCGGCGATCCGGGCGAGCACGAAGCCACGCCGTTCCTGCTCGTACTCCTGCGCCAACTCGGTCAGCGCCTCTTCGATGGAGCCGACCGGCTCCTCCAAGAGCTCCGCAAGGAGTTGTGGCGGGAGCGGCTCGACCGCGACCAACAAGATCGCTTCGATCGTCCGGCCCAGCTCAGCGCGCTCCACGAGTCCCACCCCTCATCCCTCGTAATCGTCGATCTGGTACCCGCCCAGCTCGGCCAGCCCGCGCCCGCTCGCGACGCCCGCCAGCTCGTCGCGTTCGAGCCAGGAGATCTGCAGGTCGCCGAATGTCATCCCCTGGCCCAGCGTCACCCGGCCCATCTTGCACAGCTCGAGCAGCGCCAAGAACCGCACGATCACATCGATCCGGGTACGGCACTCCCGCACGAGCTCCCGGAACGACGACGTCCGGTCCATGTCGGGCAGCGAGAGCAGCTCGGCGACGGCCTCCGATACCGAGACGGTGTCCACGGTGACATGGGAGAGGTCGACCCGGGGCACGGGGCGCTCGGCCGATCCGCGCAGGTAGGCCTGGGCGAGGTCCTCGGGCGTGACCCCGGCCAACAGGTCCGGCGCGTGGACGACGAAGCCGTCGTCGAGGCCGACCTCGCGAGGCACCGAGCGCGAGGCCTGCTCGGTCAGGGCGACGAACACGTCGGCGGCCGCCCCGTAGGCCCGGCATTCGAGAAGCCGCGACAGCAGCAGGTCGCGCTCCTCCCAGCCGATCAGGTCCTCGTCGTCCTCGGCGGATTCGGGCCCCGGCAGCAGTCGTTGCGATTTCAGCTCGATGAGGATGGAGGCCACAAGAAGGAACTCCGATAGCTGGTTGAAGTCGATCAGCTCGCGCTCTTCCGTCAGGATCTGCACGAACGCGTCGACGACCGGCAGCAGGGGAACGTCGAGCACGTCGACCTCGTGCGACGACACCAGGTGAAGCAGGAGGTCGATCGGGCCCTCGAAGGCGGGAGTGGAGACCGCGTAGGCCACTCGCCGACGTTATCGAACCGGGCGCTGGGTTCGGCGCACCCCTGGTGGACCCGTACCATGGCGCCCCATGAACAGGGTCCTTTCCGGCATTGCGCCCTCGGGCGGCTTCACCTTGGGGAACTACCTCGGGGCCCTGCGCCACTGGGTCTCGTTCCAGGACGGCCACGACGCCTTCTACTGCGTGGTCGACCTGCACGCCCTGACGACCGAGGTGGGAGAAGCGAACCTGCGGGCCAATACCCTCGACGCCGCCCTCAACCTCCTTGCGATCGGCCTCGAGCCCGAGCGCTGCACCTTGTTCGTCCAGAGCCAGGTTCCCGAGCACACCCGTCTCACCTGGCTGCTCGAGTGCACCACGGCCATGGGCGAACTGCGTCGCATGACCCAGTTCAAGGACAAGGGGAAGGGCCAGGAGGCCGTGCGCGTGGGGTTGTTCACCTACCCCTGCCTGATGGCCGCCGACATCCTCCTCTACGACGCGGACGCGGTGCCGGTGGGCGAGGACCAGCGTCAGCACCTGGAACTGGCCCGCGAACTGGCCAACCGCTTCAACAACCGCTACGGCGAGACGTTCATCGTCCCCGAGGCCGCGATCGCAGGCACGGCGGCGCGTGTCATGGACCTGCAGCACCCCGAACGCAAGATGTCCAAGTCGGCCGACTCCCCCCTCGGAACGATCGGCCTGCTGGACTCCGACGACGACATCACGCGCAAGGTGCGAAAAGCGGTCACCGACACCGACGGCGAGATGCGCTACGACCGGGACGAGAAGCCCGGCCTGGCCAACCTGCTCGAAATCCTGGCTGCAGCCACCGGGCGCACCCCCGAGGGCGTCGCCGGCCAGTACGCCCGCTACGGCGACCTCAAGAACGACGTTGCGACGGCACTGGTCGAGATGCTGCGCCCCATCCGCGAGCGCCGCACCGCTCTCGAAGGGGACCGTCCTTACGTCGACGACGTGCTGGCACGCGGAGCTGAGCGCGCCCACGAAGTGGCCGCGGCCACGTACGCGCGGGCTGCCGACGCGATCGGGCTTTTGCCTGGCCGTGCCGGCTGACTACTACTGGACCCCCAGCACGCCTGCCCACCAGCTGTAGATCTCGTTGAACAGCCACGTGATCGGGCCGGTGTGGCCGTTGTTGTCTAGGAAGAAGTTCAGCACGACGAGGCCGAGCAGGATCGGCATCGTGTACTGGCGGTAGCGCAGGTAGGTCGGCCACCAGCTCCTCGGGAGCATGCGTTCGAAGAGGACCGAGCCGTCGAGCGGCGGTACCGGGATCATGTTGAACACGAACAGGCCAACGTTGACGACGCCCGCGTAATAGAGGATCTGAGCCGACGTCGACCAGTCCGCCGACGTCCTCCAGAACTCCGGCAGGTTCGGCCGCGCGAAATGGATGAACAGCAACGCGAACACCGCGGCCAGCACCACGTTGACGAAGGGCCCGACCAGCGAGACCACCACGCCCTCGTTGCGCGGGCTGCGCAACCGCCCGACGTTCACCGGCACCGGCTTCGCCCATCCGAAAACCCCGATCCCGCTGAGCGCGAGCAGCGCCGGGACGATCAGCGTCCCCACGGGGTCGACGTGCACGATCGGGTTCAAACTCAGACGGCCGGCGCGTTTGGCGGTGTCGTCACCGAACATGTTGGCCACGAAGCCGTGTGACACCTCGTGCAGGATGATCGAGGGCACGACGACGCAGAAGATGATGATCTCCTGCTTGGTGATGTTGTGGTGGACGACGAGCGCCACCACCAGGACCGCGATCGCCACCGTCCAGAGGGTGGCTTTGGTCCGCTGATCCATCGGGCGCCTCCCTGGGGAGGCGCCGGGCGAACGCACCGACGACCTAGTGCTTGGCGGCGTCGACGATGCAGAGGCGGGCCGCAGGCATGGCCTCGAGGCGTAGCGCGCCGATCGGCTTGCCACACACCTCACAGCGGCCGTAGGTCCCCTCTGCCAGGCGCTGCAAAGCGGCCTCGACCTCGTCGAGGCTCTCACGCAGCTCCGTCGCCAGCCGCTCCGCCTCGCCCCGCTCCGCCGTCACCTGGCTGGAGTCCGCAAAGTTGGAGTCATAGTTGAGGCCACTTCCCTGATCCGCAAAGCCCAGCTCCGTCAGCTGGGCCTGCAGGTGAGCACGCTCGTTGCGCAGGAGCTCGGCGAAATCGACATCGGCGGTCTCGGCCGTGGGGGCCTCGTTCGGCATGGGGTCATGCTACGCGGTCCCTCCCCCCCGTGGTTCCCGCACGGGGGTGGGCGCCCTCGTAGGCGCGGCGCAGGTGCTCGGGCGAAACCTTGGTGTAGCGCTGGGTCGTGGCGATCGAGGCGTGGCCCAGGAGCTCCTGCACGACCCGCACGTCCGCTCCGCGTCCGAGCATGTGGGTTGCGCAGGAATGGCGCAACACGTGGGGGCTGACCTTGTCCTCGAGCCCGACCCGGGCCGCGTACTTTTTCACGACGCCGAAGGCGCCTACCCGGGTGAGCCGGCCTCCTCGGGCGTTCAGAAAGACGGCCTCGGCGTCGCTGCGCCGCCGCCACTTCTTGGGCACGAAGAGCGGCCGCCCTTCCCCGGACAGCCAGTCGGCGAGGGCCAGCCGGGCCAGCTGGCCGAGCGGGACGACTCGTTCCTTGTCCCCTTTCCCGAGCACGCGCACGAGGGGCATGCCGCGACCGCGCTCGTCGACGGCGTCGGCCACGTCGCCGAGGTTGAGCCCCACCACCTCGCTCACCCGCGCCCCCGTCCCGTAGAGCACCTCGAACAAAGCGCGGTCCCGGAGCACGGCCGGGCCGGTCCCCACGACCGCACCGAGAAGCCGCTCGGTCTCCTCTTCGCTGAGCGCCTTGGGCAGCAGGTCGGACACAGAGACCGACGGCAGGTCCGCAGCGGGGTCGTCGTCACGCCGGCCCTCTTCGACCAGGAAGCGATAGAAGCCGCGGATGCTGGAGTGGGCCCGCGCCACCGAGGCCTTGCTGTGCGACGCCCGCAACGACGCCAGGTACGCCGCCACATCCGACGCAGATGCGGTGTCCATGTCGCGCCGTCCCCCCTCCCCCAGGGCAACTCCGAACGCCGTCAGGTCACGACGGTACGCGGCCAACGTCCGCGGCGAACGCCCCCGCTCGACCTCGAGCCACGACAGGTACTCCTCCGCCGACCGCGGCCGCGCCCCAGATCCGGACAGCGGCGGCACCGATGCATTCACGGCAGCCGTTCCGACGACGTCAATCGTTCACGCGCCATGAACAGCCCGAGCACGGTGG
>DATAYX010000471.1:0-2065 GCA_036272355.1 Acidimicrobiales bacterium | reverse complement strand
CAAGTGGGACATCGTGCGCGACTCGGTGGTCGCCGTCTCCGCGTCGGCGCTCGAGTCGTTCTCGCTCGTCGTGATCGAGGCCTGGGTGGACCGTGTCCCGGTGCTCGTCAACGGCTCATGCGGCGCCACGCGCGAGCACGCAGAGCGCTCGGGCGGCGGGCTCTGGTTCTCGTCGTACCCCGAGTTCGAAGCGGTGCTGGACCGACTGCTGGGCGACCCCGCCCTGCGCGCCACGCTCGGCGACCGGGGCCGGGCCTACGTCGACACCCACTTCCGTTGGCCCGTCCTGGTGGATCGCTACGACACGTTCCTTAATTCGGTCGTGGAGCGGGGCCGGGGGACGCCGGGCCTCTTCTGATCCTGGCGGGCCCCCGTCCGGGCGTCCGATGCGTGATGATCAGGCGGGGCGCCGCCCGACCACGGTGTACATGCGCTGGTCGATGGCATCGCTGCCCATGTCGTGCGAGAGGTGATGCCGCTGGGTGTGGTACGTCACCTCAGTACTGCTGAAGCCGAGCCGGTTCAGCATGGACACCACCGCCCCGGGATAGATCGACCACCAGTTGGTGAGGTGGTGGTCGGCCGAGGGGGCGAAACGCATGATGTTGGACTCGGGTGGGTCGACGTCGTCCTGCAGCGGCTCGGTGACGATCATTACGTCGGACGTGCGCTGCGCCGCCTGCGAGAGCGCTCCCCACGGCTCGCGCAGATGCAGGAGGATCGCGCCGACCAGGGTGACATCGAAGGTCCCGAGGTCGGCCGGCATGTCGTAGATGTTCCCCTGCACGAACTTGGCGGCCGAACCGAAGGTGCGATGCAGATGCCACCAGGCGTCGTGGTTGGGATCGATCGTGCGTTCCATCACCAGCTGCCGCTCCTCCGGCTTGTCCTCGCCGTGGAACGGCAGGGTGTCGATCGGAACGTCGAAGCCGGCCTCGAAGGAGACGACCTCGGCGCCGTGGCGCTCCATCCAGAAGGTCAGGTATCCCGTCGCGGGCCCGAGCTCGAAGACCCGCTTGTCCGCGACGTCCACCCCGCCGAGGTATTCGGACTCGTGCCCACGGAGGTCCCACACCCCGGGCAGCACGGTGCCGTCCGGTAGCTCGGTGGCGTGGTACCAGGTGAAGTCGCGCAGGTCGGCTCCGGCGCGCCGAGCAGCGGTTGCCTTCTGATGCGCGTCGTCGAGCTGCCCCAGGTACTCCTTGGGCGGGTAGTAGGGGAGCAGTGGACCGCGCACCGTGGCCGGTTTCCCCCCTGTCTCGTTACCTGGGTGCCCGCTATCGCGCCGCCGGAACATGGGCGGTCACTCTAGGTCAGACGCCAACGGCCCCTCGTAGGCAACGAAGGTTCAGAAGCCGAACATCCCGACCATGGGCTGATTGAGCGGCTTTCCACCCATCGACCCGCGGAACGGCGCATCGCCGTAGGCGAAGATGCCCCCGTCTCTCGCTACGAACCAGTAGCCGCCCCCGTCGTCAGTGGATTGCATGGCCACGACGGGTTGGTTGAGTCGGATGCTGCCCGTGGAGCCGAAGAACGGTGCACCGAACGAGAAGACGCCACCGTCGGACCCGATGAGCCAGTAACCACCCGTGACGGGGTCCGGCGCCATCCCGACCATGATCGCGTTGAGGTGGGTGCCGGTCATGTCGCCAGCGAAGACGGCGTCGCCGAACACGAAGACGCGCCCTGTCGTGCTGACCTCCCAATAGCCGCCGCCGTCGGGCGACGACGCCATCCCCACGATGTCCTGGTTCGGCGCCGCGGCCGCAGACCCGTAGAACTGTGCGTCGCCGTAGGTGAAGATGCCGCCGTCGGAGGCGGCGAGCCAGTAGCCCTTGCCGTCTGGTGTCGCCGCCATGCCGACAACGGGCGCATTGAGATGCAACGAGCCGGTCGAACCGAAGAACTGTGCGTTCCCATAGGTGAACACACCGCCATCGGACGCCACGAGCCAGTACCCGCCACCTCCGGGAACGGCGGCCATCCCGACGACCGGTCTGTTGAGGGTGATGGCGCCCGTGCTCCCACAGAAGTCCTGTCCGAAGGCGAAGATTCCGCCGTC
>DATAYX010000470.1:0-2824 GCA_036272355.1 Acidimicrobiales bacterium | reverse complement strand
TCCTCGAAGGCTCGCGCCCATCGCTCCCAGTCCATCGCGGTACTCACCTGTCCCTTCCCGCGCCGCGCAGGCTCTGGGCCTCGAAGGCGACGACGGCATCGTCGAGCGACAGGATCATCTCCGGCTGCACGAATTGATGCTGTTCGGCCATCAGCTTCACGGCCGTCCCCCACGCAGTGAAGCCAACTGCGTGGCGGGCGAAGCTCATCGGTCCTTCCGTCACCTTCACCTCCACAACGCCCTCTCCGCCGGCCTCGAGCGCGGATGCCTGCATCCTCTCCATGGCCGACTCGCGGGCAGAGTACATCGCCTCGGTGTAGTTGGTCAGCTCGACGTTCTGCGTCGACTGCTTCATCGCGGTGCCGGCCGTACGGCGAGGGGAGTAGACGAAACAGGCGCCGAAGGCGAGGCCGACCGGCATCCAGCCCGCACGCAGCAACAGCGTGAAGTCGCGGGCAGAGAGGTCCGAGACGAATGGCATCGCCTCCGCGGCATCTCTGCCGCGGACATCCTTGCCGTCTGCCGGCCGCACCGCTGTCCCGACCAGTGCGACCTCAATGTGGTGCGTGCGGACCTCCACGTCGACACGCACCCCGACGACGCCGTACCCATGCACCTTGCCGCACTCGGCGCGCAGCGCTCGGGCGGCCTGGTCGACGGCGGCATTGTGGGCGTCGGAGGCAAGCGAGATCGCGCCGCGACCCCAGTTCCACACGCCGACTGGCACCGAGACCACCGCCACGCCGCAGACAAGGTCCAGCGGCTCCCAGCCTGCGGCGTGGAGCAGGAGCGCCTCGTCCACCGAGAGGTCCGACGTGATGCCGCGCGCCTGGGATGGCGGTGCAGCCGTGGCGAGCGACTCGGCGCCTTTTCGCATTTCCGCCCGCAGGTCGGGCGCGGAGGGTGCGGTGGTGCTCATCCGAGACGAACGGTCGGCCGCGGTGCTGCGATGGGGTCGAAGTCCTTGAAGCGGCGGACTCGGTTTCCACGGAGGGTGCAGTCGATGACTTCGTCACCCTGCGCCAATTCGCGGGTCGCAACGTCAATGGTTGCGCCGTGGAGCTCGTCGCCCACCAGCTGCTCGCGCACGTGTTTGCGGGCCAGCTGGCGTGCCGCCATGTGCGCCTTGCTCACCTGGTCGACGAGCTGAGGCCCGGTATTGGTGTAGCCCCAGCCCATCCCGACTTGGCCCTCCATGAGGTATTCGGTGATGCAGAAAGCCCACACCCGGACCGAGGCGAGTGAGGCCACGACCGCCACGGGCATGAAACCCGCCTCGATCGACTTGGTCAGTCGCTGGCCGGCGAGATACGTGCTCCAGGGCACGCCGCCGGCAGGTGGCGGTCCGCCGTCGACCGTGACCGCAGTGCCGAGGAAGTGGAACTCGGTCGTCCCGGTATCGGCGACGTTCCCGACGCGATCGACGACGCCGATCACTCCGTGCGCACCGTGGCCCGTCGCCTCTTCCATCATGCGCGCGTAGGCGGCGCCATAGCCCCGGGCCCAGGCCTCTTCGACCCACGGCTGTTCGAGGTTCTGTCCCCAGGTGCGGTGCTCGGCGGAGACGAAGCCGTGTGGGCAGCGGTAGGTCTCGGAGTAGCCGCCGGAGCCTCCGGTCGCGAAGCTGTACGGCGACATGCCGCGCATGTAGCCCGATCCCGGCCCGTACCAACCCCACTGCATGACGCAGAAGCCCTGCACCAGCGCGACCGGCTCGAGGCCGAGCTCCAGACAGGCCGCGAAGTCGGGCACCGACAATCCCGACGAGAACGCCCCCGACTGCAGCCGGCGTACGGCGGCCTCGGGCAGGTCCCCCTCCGCCGGGCCCGGCGGGGGCGCGGGGCCGCCCGACCCTGTCGGTTCGGTCATCAGTTGTCGAGCGAGATGATCGTGGTGGGCTTCGGCAGCGTGACCTCACCGGTGCCCTTGGTCACCGCGGTGCCGAGGGCGAGGAACTCGATGGTGTGCGAGCCCCACTGGTGGGACTTCTCCTCGAGCCGCACGCCGACGATGCCGCTGGCGTTCAGGCGGCCGGCTTCGTCCTGCATGCGCGTCATCGCGAGCTCGCGCGCCTCGTAGAGAGCCTGGGTGAAGTTCGGCAGCTCGACGTTCTGTCCCATGGAACCGAGGGCCTGGGTCAGCTTGCGGTGCGCGATGTGGAAGACGCAGGTGCCCATGACGAGACCTTGGGGCACATGGCCCGTCTGCATGAGGGTCCAGAAGTCCTGCCCCGAGAGGTCGGAGGTGAACGGCTTGCCCAACGCGTTGCGGTACGAGGTCCCGTCCTCGGCCTTCACGGCGGTGCCGAAGGCGATGAACTCGGCGGAGTCGCTCCCCCACTCGTAGTAATTGACATCGAGTCGCACGCCCACGACGCCGTCGGCATCGAGCTCTTCTGCCTCCTCCTCCATCCGGGTCATGGCGAGCTCGCGGGCGGTGTACATCGCCTCGGTCAGCTTGTTCAGTTCCTGGCTCTGCCCCCACTTCCGGGTCTGGATGCCGATGTGGTAGATCGACGAGCCCATCACGAAGCCGAGTGGGTGGAACCCGGCCTCCTTGACGAGCAGGAACTCGTTGACGGAGAGGTCGGAGGTGAACAGCCCGTGCTCGAGCTGCTCGAGGCGATGGGCGGCGTCCTTCGGGAGGTCGGCCGGGGGGCCGGAGGCCTGGGGGCTGGAGTCGGTCACGCTTGTCCTCCGATCACGATGTTCTCGAGAGCGACGCGGGCCTGCTCGCTCGTGGCGGCCTCGGCCTGCAGCGTGCCGAGCAGGCGGGTCAACCACGTGTTCATGTCCACCTGCTCGCTGCGGATGCGGATACCGCC
>DATAYX010000469.1:0-3035 GCA_036272355.1 Acidimicrobiales bacterium | reverse complement strand
CATCCCGAGCGGGAAGACGAAGACGCCGCCGTCGGAGCCCACGAGGTTGTAGCCCGAGAAGTCGTTCGTCGCCACCAGACCCCTGATGTTGTTGATGTGGATCCCGAGACCCGGAATCGAGCCGAAGAAGCCCTTGGGCTGTCCGACGGGGAAGACGAAGACGCCGCCGTCGGTGCCAGCGAGGTCATAGCCGGTCGACTTCTGGATCTCGTAGGCGCCCGCATCGCACGTGGTGAAGCCGATGCCCGGGCGTGGCTGCCCGCGCTCGTCGGTAGTGACGGTGCAGGAGGCGGCCGGCACGATCCCGTGCGCCGAGCTCGAGGTGCTGATCGCCGCCGTCTGCGGGCCCGTCGAGCCGTTAGCCGCGAGGCCCTGGAGATCGATGGTCGTCGAGTTCGAGATGCTGTTCGGGCCCAGGCCGCACGTGTTGTCTGCGGCGACGTTGTGCCCGTCGTCAGTGATGGTGCCCGCGCAGGGGTCGGCGAGGATCGAGTTCGCAACTGTGACGCCGCCGCCGCTGCTGCTGACGATTCCGTTCCCGACGTTCCCTGCGATCGTGTCGTTCGTCAGGTTGAGATGCGCACCGATTAATCCACCTCCGTTGTTGCTGCTGGCGCCGTTGGCCTCGAAGGTGCTGTTGGTGACGCTGGACGTCGCCGCGGTTGAGAAGTGGGCGATCGCTCCGCCGTCGCCGGCATTGTTGCTGTTGAAGGTGCTGTCAGTGACGGTCATGGTGCCGGTACCGGTGCAGTCGTTCGCGTCGATCGCTCCTCCGTCAGTCCCGGACGTCGAGCCCTGATTGTTCGAGAACGTTGAAGAGCTGACGTTCAGTGTGCCCGTGCCGGCGCTTCCCGTGACGCACTTGTCGGCGAAGTCGATCGCTCCTCCGTCGAACGTTGCGGAGTTGTGCGAGAACGTGTCGCGGTCCACGGTCACCGTCCCGGAACCTAGGTCGTTGATTCCACCGCCCGCGCCCTCGGGGCCCGTGGCGTTACCACCGGTAATCGCCATGTTTCTGATCGTGAGCGCGCCCACGGTGGTGTTGTCGATGGTGACGAGGCTGCCGGTCGGTCCACTGAGGACGAGGTCCGGCTGTGACGTTCCCGTGCCCTCGATGTCGAGTGAGTCTCCCGACGCCGAGGTCAGGTTGATAATGACCGCTTCCGCGTACGGGGTCCCGCCCGCGACGTTCAGCGTCACCGCCGTCCCGGTGAGAACCTCAGCGGCGTCCACTCCTTCCTGGATCGTCTTGCAGGCGCCGGCGCCCGATGTGGTGCACCCAGTGGTCTGCGTGCCGTTGACGTTGTCCACGAAGAGGGTGGCCGTTCCGGCCGCGCCCGACGGCATGCTGGTGACGGCAATCACACCAAGGCCGAATACCCCGCACAAGAGCGCGGCCGCGGCCGCGCCCATGGTGCGCGTTCGAAAGAGTTGCCCCGCTCTAACGCGTGCGCTGCGCGGATGTCCGCTGTTGGTGATGCCCATTGGCCCTCCCCTTTTCCCGCTCTTTACGGCTCACGGCGTCCTCGGCGGACACCGCTCCACACTTCCACACACGGATCCCCCTCTGGCCAGGGAACTAACTGCAACCCGCCACGCAAGGCAGGAACCTGGCGCGTCTCGGTACGCTGGGACCGGTGTTGCTGGCCGAACCGATTCCCTAAGGCGGGAGACAGGTCGGGGCGCGCCGGGGAGGACCGAACATGACAATCACGAGTCGCGGGGCGGTGGCCCCGACTGCCGACCAACCGAACGGGACGGCAGGCGCAACAGCCGCCAGGGGAGCCCCCACTGCCGAGACGGCACCGGTCGACACCGACGCGCTCGATAGCGTCGTCACTCTCGTCGCCGATCACGCGTCCGGATGGGCGAAGACCGATGCATCCGCGCGAGCGAAGCTGCTCCAGGAAGTGATCGACGCCACCCTGGCGGCGCAGGACGACTGGCTCGCCGCGGCCTGCGAGGCCAAGGGACTCGAGCCGGGATCGACGGAAGCGGGCGAGGAGCTGTTCGCCGGCATCGGCACCTTCGTGCGCATGGCGCGACTGTTCCGCGATTCGCTGCGCGACATCGCCAAGGGCGGGAAACCATCGATCGCGGGACCGGTGCGCGAGGCCCCCGACGGCCGGCTGCGGGTCCAGGTCTTCCCGGCCACGGCCTTCGACCGGATCACTTTCGCCCAGACCACGGCCGAGGTCTGGATGCAGCCTGGGGTCACCCGCGAGTCCCTCGTCGCCGGTCAGGCTCCCGCCTACGCCGACCCCGTCGCCCACGCCGGGACCGCGCTCGTGCTCGCCGCGGGCAACGTTGCGTCGCTCGGCCCACGCGACGTGCTCTCCAAGCTCTTCGTCGAAGGCAAGGTCGTCGTGATGAAGGCGAATCCCGTCAACGACTATCTCGTGCCGCACTGGAGCAGGGAGCTGGCCCCGCTCATCGACGCCGGCGTCCTGCGCATCGTCGACGGCGGCGCGGCCGTCGGCCAGTACCTCACGGCACACCAGCGCGTCGACGAGGTGCACATCACCGGATCGGACAAGACCTACGACGCCGTCGTGTTCGGCACCGGCGAAGATGGGGCGCGTCGCAAGGCGGCCGACGAGCCCTTGCTCGACAAGCCGATCACCGCCGAGCTCGGCAACGTGTCGCCGATCGTCGTCGTGCCCGGCAAGTGGTCCATCCCTGAACTGCGCTATCAGGCCGAGCACATCGCGACGATGTTGGTCAACAACGCAGGGTTCAATTGCATCAGTGCCCGCGTGGTGATCACGCAGGACGGCTGGGCCCAGCGCGATGCGTTCATCGGTGCGCTGACCCAGACGCTGGCGGGCATCCGCACACGCCGCGCCTACTACCCCGGCGCGGCCGACCGCCGCAAGGCGTTCGTGGCCGCGCATCCCGAGGCCGAGTCGCTCGGCAGCGGACCGGCCGACGCGCTGCCCTGGACCTTCATCGGCGACGTGCCGCCCGGCCGCACCGACGACATCGCATTCAACGTTGAGTCCTTCTTCGGGGAGGTGGCCGAGACGGCCCTGCCG
>DATAYX010000468.1:0-10483 GCA_036272355.1 Acidimicrobiales bacterium | reverse complement strand
CGTCACGTGGCGCTCGACGACGTGGGCGAAGGGCTGGCCGCCCGGCGGTTGCGGGGCGGTGACGGGTCGGTGTGCCTGCTCGGCGTCGGCAAGATGGTCGGGCCGTGTCTGGCCGCGGCGGACGAACTGGCCCATGAGGGTATCGAGGCGACGGTGTGGGATGCGCGGGTGATCTCGCCGCCGGACGCCGCGATGCTGGCCGACGCGGCACGCCATCAGCTGGTCGTGACGGCAGAAGACGGGGTGCGATTCGGCGGAGCGGGTGCCTTCCTCGTCGACGCGATGTCCGCGCAGGTGGACTCCGAAGGGTTGCCGATGCCGGCGATCAGGGTGTTGGGCATCCCCCGGCAATTCCTGGCGCAGGGCAAGGCGGACGACATCCTGGCCAGCCTGGGGCTGGACGGCGCCGGGATCGCCGAGAGCGTGCGGCGCGTGAAGCTCGAGGTGCCGGCGGCAGAGCCTCCGCACTGACCTCGTCTCCGAGGTCGTCCTTCATGCGGGGTCGACCGTCGGTCGGGAGGTGGGCCGAGGCCGGCGTGGGCCGGACTGCAGTTCACGCAGTTTGACCCTCTGCCCTGATTTGAGCACCGCTCGCCGGTAGATCCCTGCCGCGATCCACGCCATGACGGCGGTACCGGCGATCGCGAGCAACACCGAGATCAGGAACTGCCACCAGGCCACTTGGTCCAAACCGACCAGCACGGGCATGGCGAACGGCGCTGTCGGTGGCAGATAGGCCAGCACCTTGAAGAGCAGGCTCGGGTTGCCCGAGCTCGCCACGGTGATGGAGAACACGTAAGCGATGAGGATGGGCAGGGTGAGCGGGAGCGCAAGCGTCTGGACCTGGTCCTGGCGCTCGGCCATGGAGCCGGCGGCGGCGAAGAGCCAGCAATAGAACGCGTAGCCGAGTATCAGCCAGACGAGGTCGCTGAGAAGCAGGAGTGCGCCCGTGCCGCGGAGCAGATCGGAACCGACTGCCTTGCTCAGGATGAACGCAAAGCCGACGATGAGGATCGCCTGGCCCATGGCGACGAGCCCGATGCCGAGCACTTTGCCGCCGAGCAACTGGATCGGGCGCAGCGCGGCCAACAACACCTCGACGACGCGGCTGGCCTTCTCCTGCATGACGCCCATGAGGATCCAGGTGTTGTACTGGTTGAGCATCAAGAAGATGAGGATGACGCCGATCACCGACGTGCCCTTGTTCACGTCTTTGTTGTTCTTGTTGGTGTGCTGCAGGCTTTCCACTGGGACCGGTCGGGCCCTGGAGACCTGTTCGATCTGGGGAGCCGAGAGACCCGCCTGCTGGTAGGCACGGAGGACGCCGAGCTCCGGTGCGAGGACCTGGACGACCGTGGCGGTGTCGGTCGTGCTGTCGGAGGAGACCGGCTGGTTGACGAGGATCTTGTCCCCGTTCACGATCGCGACGTCGAGGTCGCCGTCGCGCAGTGCCGCTCTGGCCGACTCCTCGCTTTGCTCTGACACCACGCGCACCGGGACGTTGCCCCGCCTCCCGCTGTCCTTGATCACCTTCGTGAGCACGGCATTCGGGGCGCCGACGACACCGACCTTCTGTGGTGGCGTGGTCGTGCTGCTGTGAATCTTCGGGATGACGATGGCGGCCCCGACGGCGAGGAGGATGATGATCGTTCCGACCCGGAAGATGCGGCCCCGGACACGCTCGAGGATCTCGCGCCTCGCGACGAGTCCGACGCCGCCGAGGTTGGCTCCGATTGCGAGACCGCCGCGATGCGGGCTGGGCTCCAGGGGTGTGACCCCGTGTTCGTCGGACTCGGTGGCGAGTCGGCGGTTGCGTTGTGTCTGCCGGACAAGGATGCGCAGCCCGAGGGCGACCGCGACGATGACCAGGACGAGGACGAATCTCACCGCACCGCCTCCCGGAATACCTCCGAGAGCCGACGGCGCCCGAAGGAGAACTCGGTGACCCGTCCCGCCCCCATCGCGGCCCGAAGGACGCTGTCACTGTCGACGTCGTCGTCGAGGACGAGCCGTACCGCGCCTGCGGCGAACTCCGACACGGAGACGCCTTCGAGGCTCCGCGCCCAGTCGGCGGTGCGTTCGCCCTCGACCCGGACGACCAACCGGCGAGCGCCGCTACTGGCCAGGTGGTCCACCGTTCCCGATACGACCAGGCGGCCGTGGTCGATGATCGTCACCTGCTCGCAGAGGTCTTCCACCAGGTCGAGCTGGTGGCTCGAGAAGAGCACACAACACCCGGAACGCGCCTGGTCCACCAAGACGTGGCCGATGGCATCGATACCCGTGGGGTCGAGCCCCGAGAGCGGCTCGTCGAGGACGAGCAGCTCGGGTTCGTGGATGAGGGCCGCCGCGAGCTGGACGCGCTGCTGGTTCCCGTGCGAGAGAGCCTCGACCTTGCTCGTGGCACGATCGGCGATTTCGAGACGCTCGAGCCAGATCCGCGTGGCCGATGCGGCATCGTGGGGACTCATGCCGTGCAGACGGCCGAGGTATTCGACCTGCTCGCCGACGAGCATCCCGGGATAAAGGCCTCGCTCCTCGGGCATGTAGCCGAAGCGCCGCCACTGGGCGCGGCCAACCGGAGTTCCGTTCCACCTGACGACCCCCGCGTCGAGATCGATCAGGCCGAAGATGGCACGCATGGTGGTCGTCTTGCCCGCGCCGTTGGGCCCGAGGAAGCCCACGACCTGACCGCTCGGCACCGTGAAGGTCAGATCGTCGAGCGCGACCAGCGATCCGAAAGTCCGCCGCAACCCTTCGAGCTCCAGCAGTCCTCCCACTGGATTCAGGCTAGGCGGGAGCGATGCGCGGGCGGTGGTTGCTCCTACGGGTGGTTGGCGCCACGCTCGCGGACGAAATCGTTCACGGCGTAGTAGGCGTCGATGGACTCGCCGGCGTCGCCCCAGAACCCCTCTTGGATGTCGTGAGCCATCTGACCCTTCCCGACGAAATGATTGTTGACGTCGGTGATCTCCAGCTCGCCTCGTCCGGAAGGCTCGAGGTCGCCGATGATGTCGAACACCCCGGCCTCGTAGCAGTAAATACCGGTGACGCAGTACTCGGAGGCCGGAGTTTCGGGCTTCTCCTCGATGTGCACAACACGTCCGTCGTCACCGAAGACGGGGACGCCGAGATGGCGCAGGTGCTCAGGCTCGCTGACCGGAGAGAGCAGGATGCGCGCGCCCACCGGATTCGCCCGGAAGGCATCGACGATCGGCCTGATGGAGCGCTCGACGATGTTGTCCGCGAGCATGACGAGCACGGGGCCGCCTTCAGCGAAGTGCGCCGCCAAGCCGAGCGCTTCCGCGATGCCGCCGGCCTTCTCCTGATAGCCGTACGACAGTTGATCGATGCCGTATTCGCGGCCGTTCCCCAGAAGACGGAGGAACTCACCCGCATGGGTGCCTCCGGTGACCAGCATGATCTCGTCGATGCCGCTCTGGACCACCGCCTCGATCGCCCAGGCGATCATGGGCCGGTCATAGATGGGCAACAAGTGCTTGTTCGTGATACGGGTCAACGGGTACAGGCGTGAACCCGTGCCGCCCGCCAGGATGACCCCCTTCATCCCTGCGCCTCCACCCGGTCGATCGAATCCATGGCGTCTGTCTAGTCGAACGTCAGGACGCCGCGCGCGACCCGTCCTGCGTGCATCTCGTCCACGACGTCGCTGAAGCGCTCGAGCGGACGAGTGAGCGAAACGAGCTCGTCCAACATGAGCTGTCCGGACTTGTAGAGGTCGACCATCAACGGAATGTCGTGATGCGGTCGCGACGACCCGTAGCGACAACCGAGCAGCCCGCGGTCGACGTAGGCCAACGCGTTGACGTCGACAGACACCTCGGTTCCACGCGGCGGGATGCCGATTGCCACCGCGTTCCCACCCCAGTCGAGGCAGTCGAGAGCGCTCTTCAACACGGCCGGGTGCCCGACACAGTCGAAGGCCCACGTCACCCCCCCGAGTGGGAAGAGGGCACCGGCGGCCGATTCACGGTTCGCCGGTACCAACTCGCGGACGGCCGCAGCCGCATCGCCAGCGCTGGCGTCGACGAAGTGGGTCGCCCCGAACTGGCGGCCGAGTTCCTCCTTGGCGGCGACCGTGTCGACGGCCACGATGCGGGTGGCACCGGCGATACGGAGACCTTGGATGACGTTCAGCCCCACCCCGCCCACACCGAACACGGCTGCCGTGTCACCCGGCCGCGCTTTGGCCCGGTTCAAGACGGAACCAACGCCGGTCAGCACACCACACCCGATGAGGCATGCCGACGACAGTGGCACGTCCTTCGGGATGCGCACGGCTTGGACCTCGCTCACGATCGTCATCTCGGAGAAGACCGAGGCGGCGGCGAAGTTCGAAGCCGCCTCGCCCTTGAAGGTGAATGGCGTCGAGATGTTGCCGAGCGAGCTCTTGCACCACGTCGGATGTCCGGTTCCACAGGCGCGGCACGTCCCGCAGCTGGCCAAGGTCGCGATGACGACATGGTCCCCGGGCTTGACCGACCGCACGGCATCGCCCACGGCCTCGACGATGCCCGCCCCCTCGTGGCCGAGGACGGCCGGCGCCGGGAACGGAATGGTTCCGTCGATGACGGAGAGGTCCGAATGGCAGACGCCCGCCGCCTGTATCCGCACCTGTACCTCGTTCGGTCCAGGCCCCCGAACCTCAAGCTCGTCGGTGACCTCGACTCCTTCTCCGGTGTAGACGATGCCTCGCACTTACTTGCTCCTCTCGATGGTCACCACGCGGTCCGCTCCTGACGAGTGGCGATCGCGCAGCTCTCGTTTCAACACTTTCCCGCTGGCGTTCACCGGCAACGCGTCGATCAGTACGACGCCGCGGGGCACTTTGTAGTTGGCCATGGCGCCGCGAGACCAGCTGAGGAGCGTACGGCCCAGGTCGTCGGCCTCCTCCTCGGAGTCGCCCGACAGGATTCCAGCAACCGGCACGATATACGCACACCCCACCTCGCCCATCCGTTCGTCGGGCACCCCGACCACGGCTGCCTGGGCTACCGCTTCGTGTCCGCGCAGGATCGCCTCGATCTCGGCGGGGTAAGCGTTGAAGCCGCCCACCACGAACATGTCCTTCACCCGGTCTGTGATCGTGATGTTGCCCTTCGCGTCCATCACGGCGATGTCTCCGGTGTGGAGCCATCCGTCGGCATCGATCGCCTCTGTCGTCGCGTCCGGGTTGCCCCAGTATCCCGACATCACGGTGTAGCCACGAACGACGATCTCGCCCGGTTCGCCGGTTGGAACGTCCTTGCCCTCCGAGACGACGCGCACCTCTAGTCCAGGGATCGCTCGCCCCGAGGTGCTGGCGACGATTTCGGGCGGGTCGCTACGCCGGCACATCGTTACGGTGCCGCACGACTCGGTGAGCCCATACGCGGTCAGCACCGTCGAAAACCCGAGCTCGTCGTCCATTGCACGTACGAGCTCGACGGGAACGACGGCGGCACCGGTCACACCAAGGCGCAGGGAGGACAGATCGTGCTTCTTCCGGTCGGAGTCGCCCAGCAGCGTCTGATAGAGGGTCGGTGGCCCGGGCAACACGCTGATGCGTTCTGCCTCGATGCGACGCAACACTGCCCCTGCATCGAACACCGGCTCGGGCACCACGGTGGCGCCAGCCATCACGCACGCCAGGATCCCCGCCTTGTAGCCGAAGGTGTGGAAGAACGGGTTCACGATCAGGTAGCGATCGCCCGGGCCGAGGCCGACGATCGAGGCCCACGTGCCGAAGGTCCGCAGCGACTGCCCGTGCGTCGCAACCGCGCCCTTCGGATGGCCGGTGGTACCAGAGGTGAAGATCAGATCCGAGACGTCGTCCGGCCGCAGCGCAGCGGCGCGTGCCTGCGTCGTCTCGGGGTCAACGCTTTCACCGGCGGCAAGGAAGTCGGCCAGTCCGAGGATCGGTGCCGGGGCCGGCTGCTGGAGCTTGCCGTCGATGTCTTCGTCCCTGAGCAGAACGATCTGCGCCAACGGTGCGACCTCCTCGTCGCAGAGCATGGCGGGGTAGTCGAAGCCCAGAAAACCGCGGACCGTCACCAACAACTTGGCGCCGGCGTTGCGCATGATGTAGGCCGCCTCTCCCCCCTTGAACCGCGTGTTCAGCGGGACGACGACTCCTCCTGCACGAAGCACGCCCAATGCCGCGAGCATCCACTCCGCGCAATTGGGGGCCCACATTCCGACCCGGTCTCCCACGCCAAGACCAGCCGCGACGAACCCGCGGGCGTAACGATCCACCTCAAGGGCGAGTTGCTCGTAGGTCAGCCGCACGTCGCCGTCGACCAGCGCTTCGGTCGACGCATGTCGAATCGCGGCATCCTCGACGAGGCGCGGCACGGTCCCCCAGATCAGGTCCGCTCGCGGGTCCTCTTGTCCGGCGGGTGCGCCGCCGATGCCGTCGCTCATGGGTGCTGGCTGCTCACGGCGATGATCTCCCCCGACATGTAGGACGAGTAATCGCTGGCCAAGAAGACGATCACGTTGGCCACCTCCCACGTTTCCGCGCCTCGACCGAACAGCTCGCGACGTCGCAGGACCGCAAGGTCTTCGTCGGGGATCGCCCGGTTCAAGAAAGGGTGCTCGGCCAGGCTCGGCGACACGGCGTTGACCCTGACGCCGGACGGTGCAGCCTCGGCTGCGGCACACCTGGTGAGCGCCATCACCCCGGCTTTGGCCGCCGCGTAGTGGGCCTGGCCGCGCTGCGCCCGCCAACCGAGCACGGAGGCATTGTTCACGATCACACCGCTCTTCGCCGGGAGCATCCGACGCAACGCGGCCCGCATACAGCGGAACGTTCCGGTCAACGTGATGTCCAACACCGTCGACCACTGCTCGTCCGTCATCTCGGTGAGCGGGATCGTCCCGCCGAGTCCGGCATTGTGCACGGCGACGTCGATCCGGCCGAAACGTTCGATCGAACCGTCGAACAGCCCGTCGACCTGCCCTTCGTCACGGACGTCGCACACCAATGCGTGGACCCGCTCGGAATCCCCGACCCCGTCGGCCAGCTGTGTCGCGGTCTCTGCGAGGCGCCGTTCGTGCGCGTCGGACACGACGACCGTCGCACCTTCCTCCAGGCATCGGCGGGCTGTGGCCGACCCGATGCCGGTTCCGGCTGCTGCCGTGACGACGATGACTTTTCCCTCCAGGAGCCCATGTCCTGTCGGTGGTGGAGGGGGCGGTGGCGGTTCGAAGGACCCACCGAGGCTGGTGCTGGTCACCGGGCTCCCTTCGGTTCGGGCGGGAGACCCAACACCCGCTCACCGATGATGTTGCGTTGAATTTCGTTCGATCCTCCGTAAATGGTCTCGGACCGAGCGAAGAGAAAGGAGCGCTGCAGCTCGTCGAGGCCATATCCCGCGTTGTCCGCTGTAGCTTGGCCGTCCAAGACCGTCGACCCCATACCCATGAGGTTCATGGAGAGTTCGCCCAGGCGGCGGTGCCACGAGCCCCAGTAGAGCTTGGCGATGGAGGCTTCGGGCGGTGCCACAGGCCCGTCTATGCCCGCCAGCGACCTCAATGTGTTGTAGCGCATGATGGCCAACTCGATGTGGGCTTGCGCCAAATGTTGCCGAACAAGGGGGTGCCGATCCCGACCGTTCTCCCTCGCCATGTTCTCGATTCGATCGAGCTCCCGTCGGAAGGTGAGTTGATGTCCGAGCAAGGCCACCCCGCGTTCGAACGCCAAGGTCGCCAGCGCCACACGCCAGCCGTCACCCTCTCCGCCCACGACATTGGACGCGTCGGTACGCGCACCATCGAAGAACACTTCGTTGAACTCGCTTGTTCTTGTCAGCTGTGTGATAGGCCGCACCTCGATGCCCGGCTGTTCCATCGGCACGAGGAGATAGGAGAGGCCCTTGTGACGTGACGAGTCGGGATCGGTGCGGCACACCACGAAGCACCAGTCGGCCTGGTGGGCGAGCGAAGTCCAGACCTTCTGTCCTGTCACCACCCACTCGTCGCCGTCCCGAACCGCCCGCGTCTTGACGTTGGCCAAGTCACTCCCCGCGTCGGGCTCCGAATATCCCTGGCACCACAGTTCGTCGCCCTCCCGGATCGGCGGCAGGAAACGCGCCTGCTGTTCCGGGGTCCCGTAGTGGATCAGAGTGGGACCCAGGAGGCCCTCCCCCATCACGGACACACGCCCCGGAGCGGCGGCCCGTGCGTACTCCTCGTTGAAGATGACCTGTTGGGTCATCGTGGCGCCACGGCCTCCGTGCTCGACCGGCCAGCCCAGGCACGTCCATCCGGCGTCGGCCAGGACTTTTTCCCACCGGCGACGCACCTCGAAGCCGAACGTCTCGTCGCCCGAGCCGCCCCGGCCCTTGAGCTCGGCAAACTCTCCGACGACGTTCTCGTACAGGAACCGGCGCACATCGGCGCGGAATGCCACGTCCTCCGGGGCGTCGCGCAGATCCATCGCCCCGGGAGCGTAGCCAAGCTCGCAGCCCTGATCTGACGGGGCGTCAGATTTGTGGAGAGGCGCTCCGCCGTTCTCCGGCCCGCCCTGAAAGACTCGTGGCGCCGGGCCGAGACACGAAGCGAGGTCACGATGCCGTACTCCCAGGGGCGGGTGGTACACGACGCCGACGCCCACATCATGGAGACACCGACCTGGTTGCGGGACCATGCAGAGGCAGCCTTCCGGGACCGGCTTCCGGTCCTCCGCTATCCAGGCGGGAACGAGCTGCGCCAGACCGGAGATCCTGCCGAGCAACAGCGGGACCTCGAGACCGCATTCGAGCGGCTCCGGTCACGTCATGGATCAGCCGAGTACCGGGCCGACGAGGAGGCCGAAATCATGGCCCGCAAGAACTTCGCGGCGACGGGTTCCTTCATTCCCGAAGACCGGCCCAGAGCACTCGATCTTCTCGGATTCTCGAGTCAGCTCGTCTTCAATACCTTCCACAATGGTCGGCTCCACGACCTCGAACATGCCGGCGACATCGACCTCGTCTACGCGGCGGCCCGGGCGCACAACCGGGGCATGCTCGAGTTCTGTTCGGTAGACCGTCGACTCCTCCCCTCTCTCTACGTCCCCCTCTGCGATCCCGAGCAGGCACGAGCGGCCACCAAGGACGCACTTGAGCAAGGTGCGGCGGCACTGCTCGTCGCGTCGGGGTGTCCGCCGCACTATTCACCGAGTCATACCGATCTCTACCCGGTGTGGGCTCAAGCCCAGGATGCGAACATCCCCGTGGTCTTCCATGTGGGTGGTACGGGGGACCTGATCGACAAGAACTACTTCGTCAACGGACGGCCCATTCCCCCGGACTTCCATGGCGGAGAGGAGAACTTCCGGTCGGTCGACTACATGGGGATCCCGGTGCCTCCGGCGCAGACGCTCGCAACACTGATCTTCGACGGCGTGCTCGAGGCCTTCCCGAACCTGCACATCGGGGTCATCGAACAGGGCGCGATCTGGGTGCCTTCGTGGCTGCGGCAGATGGAGTCCTCATTCGAGGCCTTCCGTCGTCACGAAGAGCGCCTCCAGGCCCTGTCGCTCTCACCGTCCGAGTACGTACACCGCCAGGTGCGTTTCACGCCGTATCCCACCGAGGACGTCGGCTGGATCATCGACCAGGCGGGTGCCGATCTCGTCTTGTTCTCGTCGGACTACCCGCACGTCGAAGGGGGGCGGAAGCCGCTCGAACGCTTCGAGGCCTCGCTGGGTGACCGCAGCGAAGAGATACGACGCCAGTTCTACACCGAGAACTTCCTCTTCCTGATGGGTAGCGCCGGGCTGGCGCTCGCGGCCTGAGCGATGGCGGATTCCGACACAGTCACCGGACGAGTCGAGCCGCACGAAATACTTCTGACCTGGCGATTGTTGAAACTTGCGGAGGCGAGGCACTGATGTTCACACGCAAGCGGGACACCCACGACGTGACCCACTACAAGGTCACGAAGACCGATGAAGAGTGGCGGCAGGATCTCTCGCCCGACCGCTATGCCGTGCTCCGCAGGGCAGGAACAGAGCCTGCATGGTCGGGTGAGCTGCTCCATGTCGACGGAGAAGGCGTGTTCCGTTGCGCTGGCTGCGGCGCGGAACTGTTCCACACCGACGCCAAGTTCGACTCGGGCTCGGGCTGGCCGAGCTTCGACCGGGCAGCCGCCAATGGGACGATCATCGAACGGACGGATCGCTCGCTGTGGATGTCTCGCACGGAGATCCTGTGCGCCCGGTGCGGTGGGCACCTCGGGCATGTCTTCCCCGACGGGCCCACCGACACCGGCCTCCGCTATTGCGTCAACTCGTTGTCAATCACCTACGAGGGGGAGGACTCGGGCGAGAGCTGATCGCCATCGGCCAGGCGGGCGGCAACAGCGCCGTAGAGCGACTCGAAGCGCACCGCCTCGGCGCCCAGGCCGAGTCGGCGCAGCAATGAGCCCCCAAGTGCCAGCGCGCCACAAATGTCAGCGACCTCCTCCCTCAAGAAGTCGATCGATGGCGGCGTGAGCG
>DATAYX010000467.1:0-3166 GCA_036272355.1 Acidimicrobiales bacterium | reverse complement strand
GTGACGTCGTGCCCGTACAAGGGGACGACGAGCGGGTACTGGTCGGCTGTCGTCGACGGCAGAACGCACCCCGACGTCGCCTGGACGTACGACTTCCCCACCCGCGAGGTCCTTCCCATCGCCGGGCTCGTCGCGTTCTACGACGAGAAGCTCGACATCTTCCTCGACGGCGTCAAGCTCGAGCGACCCGAGACCGGTCGGTCTCGCCGGCACTGATCGCAACGACGCTCCGGCTGGCTCGCTCGACGCCCGCAACGGTCGTCGGGTCGAACTGCCGTTGCGCATCCCTTCGCAAGATCGCCTTCGCGAAGCAATAGGCCGTTCCATATACTTCGCGCGACGCGGGTAAGGCGGAAAAGGGAGGCGGAATGAGACGGGCTCTGATAACTGCGGGGCTCGGCCTCGCGTCGGTGTGCGGGTTCTTGACGATTTCGGCGGCCCCGGCCTCGGCGACCACCAACCCGACGTCCGTGACGCTCCCCGCCACGACGTACAACCCTGCGGTAGGCGTCCCAAGCCTCATGACCGCGACGATCGCCCCCACTGGTGCTGGTACCACACAGATCACCGGCACCGTGACGTTCTTCGACAACGGCACGCCGATCACCAGCACTGATCCCAACAATCCGGGCTGTGTGGGCATCACCGTCTCGCCCACGGGAACGAGTCCAGACGCGCAGGCACAGTGCGACATCACCTATCCGTCCACCGGTTCCAACAGCATCACAGCCCAATACTTCGGAGACTCCAACTGGAGCGGCTCCATGTCGCCGCCGGCCGTCGAGAACGTGCTCCTCCCCGCCACCGTCACGGCTAGCGCTCCCGCCTCGGCGACGGTCAACCAGTCCGTGCAGCTCTCGGCGCACGTGTCGGGGTCCGGCTCGACCCCCACCGGAATGGTGGAATTCAAGAACTCCAGTGGAACGGTGCTCTGCACGGCCACCCTGAGCAGCGGATCGGGGCACTGCAACTACGCGTTCACCACCGGCGGTACCCAGACCGTCTCCGCTGATTACCTCGGCAACTCCACCTACTCCGATTCCACCGGCAGCAACTCGTTCGGGACCGCCACCGTCGACGTCCAGAAACCGGCCACGACCACGGCCATCACCAACGTCTCGGAGGTCCCGATCCCGGCCGGCCAGCTGCCGAGCGGCGTCACCGCCTACGAGATGCAATTCACGGCGACCGTCACGGCGTCGGGGGCGGGACCGAATCTGGCCGGATCCGTGGCGTTCTCCAAGAGCGGCCAGGCCATTTCCTGCTCCGGCAACGAAACGCTGAGCGGCGCGTCCCCGCAATCGGTGACGTGCACTGACACCAACCCCGAGGACTTCGGCGGGCCCATCGTGGCCACCTACTCGGGCGACCCCAACTGGGCGGACTCTTCCTCGGCTCCGCTGTCGATCTCTTCGTTCACCCCCGATCCGACGAGCATCGCCTCGGTGAGCTCAGCCCCGCCCTCGCCGATCGAGGGCCAGAGCGTGATCCTCACTGCGCAGGTGAGCGCCTATGTGAGTCCCGGTGAAACACCGGTCGGCCTCGTCACCTTCACGTCGGGGGGCGCCCCACTGTGCTTCGCCGCCGTCAACAGCTCGTTCATTGCGATCTGCCAGACCTCTGCTTTCCCGAGCGGCACCAGCACCTTCAGCGCGACCTACGCGGATCCGTCCCATGCGTACGGGTCCTCGTCGAGCGCACCCTCCAGCATCACGGTCAGCCCGACCCTCTACGGCGTGGTCGGCATGGCAGCGACGCCCGACGGCGGCGGTTACTGGATCGCCCGTTCCGATGGTGCCGTGTCGGCCTTCGGTGACGCCGCCGACTACGGCTCCATGTTCGGCCAGGCGCTCAACAAGCCGATCGTCGGCATCGCCGCCACCCATGACGGCGGCGGGTACTGGTTGGTTGCGTCCGACGGCGGCATCTTCAGCTTCGGTGACGCGACGTTCTACGGGTCCACGGGCTCGATCACGCTCAACAAGCCGATCGTCGGCATGACGGCGACGCCCGACGGCAAGGGCTACTACTTCGTGGCGTCCGACGGTGGTGTCTTCACCTACGGCGACGCCCACTTCCAGGGCAGCATGGGTGCGAGCCCGCTGAACCAACCGGTCGTCGGGATGGCGACCGACGGGACGACCGGCGGGTACTGGTTGGTGGCGGCGGACGGTGGCATCTTCTCCTTCAACGCCCCGTTCCTCGGCTCGACGGGCGGCATCCGGCTCAACAAGCCGATCGTAGGGATGGAGGCAGCGCCCGACGGGTCCGGGTACCGCTTCGTCGCGTCCGACGGCGGCGTGTTCTGTTACGGCCTGCCCTTCGAGGGCTCGACGGGCAGCATCACGCTCAACCAGCCCGTCGTCGGCATGGCGCCCGACGGCATGAACGGTTACTGGCTGGTCGCGCTGGACGGCGGGCTCTTCAACTACAACGCGCCGTTCCTGGGGGCCGCGACCTTCTAGGCCGGCCCGCACTCACGCGTCGAAGGTGCCGCCCTCGCCCCACACGTGGATGACGTCGAGCGGTGTGTGCTCCGGTTCGGGCGGCATGAAGCCGAGCAATTCCTCGACGATGGGGTGGACCACCGGGTGCAGGCGTTCTTCGACGAAACGCTCGCACTCCGCTTGTGAGCGCCAGACGTCGATGTAGCGGAGCCCGCCTCCCGGCAGCCGCATCGCCACGTGGGTCACGAGCCCCTCTGGGGGCTCCGGACCGATCCCGTCCTCGATCTTTCGGTAGACGTCTTCCCCGATCGGGACGTCGTACGTGTATGCGAACGCCATTGCCTCACCTCTCCCGGTACTTTCATCCGATGTGTCTTCGGATTAAAATAGCCAGCATGCCCCGAAAAGTCAAGCAGGGACCGCAGAAGCGCTCGTACGACAGCAGCCGGCGGCGGGCCGATTCGGCGGCCACCCGGCTGCGCATCCTGGCCGCCGCGCGCGAGGGCATCGTGAACGACGGCTACCGCAGCACGACTGTCGCTGCCATTGCTCGGAAGGCGGAGGTGAACGCCGACACTGTCTACGAGCTCGTCGGCCGCAAGCCGGTCATCCTGCGTGAGGTGATCGAGACCGCGATCTCAGGGAAGGACGAGGCCGTGCCCGCCGAGGAGCGTGACTACGTGGTCGCGATGCGCGCCGAGCCTGACCCGCGGCGCAAG
>DATAYX010000466.1:0-4364 GCA_036272355.1 Acidimicrobiales bacterium | reverse complement strand
CTGCATGTGCTCGATCATGGCGATGCCGTCGAGACGGGGCATGCGCACGTCGAGAACGACCACCGAGGTTGGCCTCTCGCTATAGCTTGCCAACGCCGTGTCGCCGTCGTCCGCCTCTGTGACCTCGTAGCCCTCGGCGCGTAGGATCTCGCACACTGAGCCCCGCAGGTCATCGTTGTCGTCGGCCACGAGTACCGACGCCGCACGATCCGTCATCGCTGTGCCTTCGCGCTGACGTCTGTTTCGGGCAAGCGAATCACGACACGGGCCCCGCCACCTTCTTGGTTCTCGAGCGCGACCGAGCCCCCGTGCGCCTCGGCCAAGCGCTGGACGATGGACAACCCGAGACCGGTCCCCTGGGCCTTCGTGGTGAAGAAGGGGTCAAAGGCGCGCACTTGGGCCGCCGGGCCGAGGCCGGGGCCGTTGTCACTCACGACGATCTCGACGCTGCCGTCGTCCGACGTGGCTCCGACGTGCACCGAGCCCCCTTCGGGCATCGCCTGGTAAGCGTTGCTGACGACGTTGCTCAGCATCTGGATCAACTGTGCGATGTCCGCATCGACACCGACGCGTCGCCCTTCGACTCGTACCTCGAAGCCCTCGGGCGCCGGGGTCGCCTCGAGCACACGATCGAGGACGTCGCCGAACTCGATGTGTTCGAGATCGGGTCTCCTCTCGCGCATGTAGGCGGTCAGGTCTTCGGCCAACACGGCTGCCCGTTGCGTCTGGCGTTCAATGAGGTCGAGGTCGTGTTCTACCGGCGGCGTGATCTGATCGCCGAGATGACGGCGGGCCAGGTAGATGCCGTTGATAGCGGCGCCCAGCGGGTTGCGCAGCTCGTGGCCGATCATCGTTGCCATCTCCCCGACAGCAGAGAGCCGCTCTTTGCGTACGACCTCCTCCTGGATGCTTTCGAGCTCAGCCGTACGGGCGGCCACCAGTTGTTGGGCGTAGCGCTCTCGTCGCCCGAGCACGCTGACGAGCACTCCGAGCACGATCGCCAGCATGAGCCCGGAGACGAGCAGGATCCAGGGGAATGCGTTGGGCCAGGCGCCCGCGAGGGCGGTGGAGGCACCCGTGACGACGAGCCATTTGCTCGCGTTCCCGACCGGGACGAAGGTCTTGGCAGTCGTACCCGAGAACGGCAATGGTGCGGTGGTGATGACGAGCTGGTCCGGACGGGCGACTGGCGACGCGTAGATGGCCACGTTGAGGTCGCGGAAACCCAACTGTCCAGTCAGGTGAATTGGCTTGGAGGGATCGACTGCACCTTCTTCCAGCACGACGTTGCCGGGCGTGCCCGAACCGACGGCGAGGACGAGCTCCTGCTTGTTGTCGGTGGTGACGACACCGGGCGAAAAGAGGCCGACGTGCGTTCCGGCGACAGCGTGGGCCAGCGGTGCCGGCAGCGGCTGCCCGGTGTGCAGGCCCGACCCCGACGCCAGCACGATCCTGCCACCGCGCACGACGGCAACGTTGGGAGTCGTCGGACCGAACAGTGACCGCACCTCGGACACGAAAGTGGTGGGCGAGTCATTCGTTGCGTGTGCAACGGCATCGAGAGTCTGCAGCTGCGGCCCCGCGCTGGTCAGGTAGCTCGAGGCCAACGAGGTGAGCTGCTGGGCCTCGCTCTGGAGCTGCGCCCTGTTTTGGTCGGACACACTGTGCCCGAGCAGCAGCGCAGCAACGACGCTGAGCGCGGCAATGAGGCCGCCCACCACCAAGGCGAACCACGGTCCTTTTCGATTCGGCCGCGCCGACGTTTCGGTGGCTGCCTCCTTGCCTCCATGGTCGTCAGGATCGAACTGCTGTGCCATCATCGCCGGGCAGGGTAACGGGGGGTGTCGGCACCAGAAAGGGGGTCGAAAGTCACGTCCGCATCCGGGGCGCTCGGTGCGCGCCTCCCGCTCCAAGACGGGTCGTGATGAAACGTCTAGCCGGCGACACCCTCTTGTTCGTGATCCGGTTCTGCAACGAGGTGAAACCGTGTCGAGCTCGAGTGGCGCCTGCTCACGCCACGGGCCGCGGATCCCTCCACATGGTCCAGATGGACGGACCGTCGTCGGGCAACGCCACCTCGTGGACGACCTCGAAGCCGTGGCGCCGGTAGAACGGCACGTTGCGCTCCTTGGAGGACTCGAGATAGCAGGGCAGCCCGGCCGCGTCGCAGTGGTCGAGCACGGGCCGCATCAGGGCGCCGCCGATCCCCTTGCCCTGCAGCTCGACCGCGGTGCCCAGCGAGGCCAGATACCAGTGCGGCTCGTGCGGGTGCATCGACTCCATCTTGTTGAGGATCCGCAGCGTCGTCGGCAGCCGGCTCCACACGTAGGGCAGGACCGGGACCATGGTCAGCACCGCCTTCGCCCCGGTCAGTAGCGGCTTGCCGGCGGGGGCCCAGATGGCTGCGCCGGTGTAGCCCTCGGCGGTGTAGCAGCCGCCGAAGGGGAGGTAGTCCGCACGCATCTGTGTCGCGAAGAAGGCGCGCAGGGCGGCGTCGCGTTTGGCCTCGTGCCGGAAGATGTGGCTCGTCACCGGGTCGTCCCAGAACGTCTTGGCGAGCTGGGCCGCCATCGAGTCGACGTCGGCCGCCGTCGCCCGCCGGACGAGCGGCAATCCCGGCGCCGCGCTGGGGGCGGGCTCTACTGGCAGGGCAGGCTCGGGAACCATGACGGCGTCGATGGTGGCATCGTCCCCGGCCACGCGCCACCCGGAGACGAGGCGGCGTGCGCCTGTCCCAGCGCTAGCAGGTCCGGCAGCAGCCGCAGTCCGACGTATTCGCCGCCGGACTGCGAGAAGTGGACCCCGTCGTTGCAGCGGATGTTGTAGGGCCCGATGGTCGGCGAGTACTTCCCGCTCGGGTCCACGACCTGGTTGAGATCGAACACGTAGACCTTCCCGCCCGTCGACGTGCCCACCCCGGTCGTCGCGCTCGACGCGACGGCGCGGATGGTCGAGTTGTCGATCTGGACCCGGTTCGGTGTGTCCTCGGGCCACGGGGCGCCCGACGGCGAGGCGCCACTGTTGTAGTAGGGCGACGTCATCAACACCACCGTCGCGCCCTTGGCGCCCAAGATGTTGACCCCTTGGCTGTAGCGGTTCGTCACGTAGTTGTCGAACGACGCCTGGCCCAGGTTCTGCCACTTGCCGCCGATCTCCTGGTCGAACGTCTCGCCGCGCGCCACGTAGAGCACCACGTCGGGGTTGTAGGCGTCGACCCACTTGCGCCAGGCCGTGAAGAGCGAGTCCGGGTTGGTGCTGCAGGGCTTGCCGGGAGGCAGCGTGTACCACAGGGCCTTGATCTGGGCCTGCATCGAGACGGAGCAGCCGGGGACGCCCTCGTTCGCGAACTGCACCTTGTAATGGCTGCGGTCGGCCAGGTCGGCGAGACCGACCCCCAAGGTGCCGGCGATCGAGTCGCCGACGATGAGCACCTTGACGGGCTTGTCGTCCTTGCCCGCCGCGGCCGGCAGCGGCAGCGACAAGAAGGTCTGCGGCGGTGCGGTCGTCGTCGTGGTGGTCGCGACCGTCGAGGTCGTCGACTTCCCCGGTGCGACCGGCTGCGTCGTCGTCGTGGTCGTGCTCGTCGCCAGGGTCTGGATGGTGACCGGCGACCCTGCCAGTTCCGTCGCCCCCACCGGCACCAATGTGCTGATGAAGATCGCGGAGATGGCGGCCGCGGCCCCGATCGGCGCGGCCACCCACGAGCGCCAGTGCTTGAGCGCACCGCGGCGGATGGGCATCTCGACGAGGTCGTAGCTCAGCGCCGCGATGGCGACGGTGATGCCGACGCGGGCCAGGAAGAGCGGGTAGACGCCCCAGTGCAGGCGCTGGCCCGTCATGACCAGCAGCACCGGCCAGTACCAGAGGTACATCCCGTAGGAGATGCGGCCCCACTGCGGCAGCGGCGGCAGCTCCAACAGGCGCACCACCAGCGAGCGGGGCGCCGACGCGCACGCCAGCACCACCCCGCCGGCCGCCAGGCTGGCGAGGAGGAAGCCGCCGCTGAAGGCGAAGACCGAGTTCTCCTGCACCGTGGTCCACAGCACGGCCGTGCCCGCGGCGCCGAGGATGCCCGCCACGCCGGCGAACGTCTTGAACCACTGGCGGTGGCTCCCCTCGCGCCACAGCGTGAGCCCGATGGAGATCGCCGCGCCGACGAGCAGCGCCTGGGCGCGGCAGTCGGTGCCGTAGTACGCGCGCGTCGAGTAGCCGTTCGGCGCGAGGACGACCATCAAGAGCGCGGAGGCCAGCGAGCCGAGGCACGCGACGCCGAACAGCGTCTGGAGACGGCGGCGGCGCTCCCACTCGGGGTCGACGCGGGCGGGTGCGGGTGCGGGGGCGAGCACCAGCGAGCCGCCGCCGAG
>DATAYX010000465.1:0-1641 GCA_036272355.1 Acidimicrobiales bacterium | reverse complement strand
GCAGCACCCGGCGCCGTTCCCCGTCGAGCTGCCGCAGAAGCTGATGGAGCTCTACACCTACGCCGGGGATCTGGTGGTCGACCCGTTCTGTGGCTCCGGTTCGACGCTGGTGGCCGCGGCGCGCTGCGGGCGCGACGCCGTCGGCTACGACCTGGACCCGACCTACGTGGAGATCGCGCTGGGGCGACTGGACGGCGACGAGGTGGTGCCGGTCGGTGTTGGTGCCGGTGTCGGTGCCGCCGGTGTCGGCGACGGGACGGCGGCGATGACGCTCGCCCGCGACGCCATCGAGGGCGCCGGCTTTCGTGACGTCCGTCCGAACCGCCGGCTCCGCGGGCTCGGCATGGCCGTGAGCTTCTCGGCGGTTGGGACTGGCGGGCGTACGTGGTACTTCGACGTCGCGGGTTCGAACTCGTCGTATCGAGGCGGGATGGCAAAGTCCGAGACGGTGTGGCGCACGCTGGGTCGGGCGCACGTGATGGCGGCGGGCGGCGTCGGGCCGTTGGTGGTGCTGACGACGCAGGTCCCGCGGTCGGGGACCGAGGCGGACCGGGCGCTGCGGGCGCCGGGGCCGGGCGGGATCTTCGACGTCGTCGACCTGGGCGCGGCCGACGGGGCGGCCCGGCTGGCCGCCTACGCCAAGAGCCGGGGCGGTGCGCCGCTGCCCGGCTTCTGGTCGGAACAGGACCTGGCGCCGGGCAGGGTGTGAGGCGGCTGGTTTCGTGAGCGCCGTCGTGGCCTGCGCCGTGGTGCGCGACGATCCGCCACGGGTCTTCGTCGCCCAGGACATCGACACGCTGAACTGGGTGCTGGCCTGTCACCTGGTGGCCAAGACCCCGGCTCAGGAGTTGGCCGAAGGCGAGCGCGAGGAACTGCGACGGGCCTTGCGGGAGGAACGCTGGGGCGACGCCGTGTTCGCCTTCATCGCCCGGACCGGGACGGCGGTGGACGTCTACGAGAGCACGGACATGCATCTCGCGGCGGACGCCGCCGTGGGCCCGCTCGAGTTGCAGCTCACGCCGCTGTTCGCGGACTGAGCATCGCTCCGTTCGGGACCGGGCTCCTCGTTCACGGGCGTGTCCGCCGCTGGTCGCAGCCGGGTCCGGCTGGGTTCGGATCGGCGGCGAAGTGTCGTGATAAGGATGACGGGTGCCGAGCGACCGGACCACGGTGACGGAGCTCGGGACGGGTCTCGGCATGCTGGGCCTGCCCGAGATCGACCAGGCGATTGCGTCGCGTCCGGCGACGATGCACAGCCTTTCGCCCGAGATGTGGCAGCACCTGGCACGGCTGCGCGGGGGTGGCGCATACGACGCGGAGTTCCACGCGGCCTGGGAGAACGGGCGGGCATTCCTCTCCGCCGCCGACGGCCTGCGGGGCCGGCTGCCCCAGATCGTCGAGTGGAAAGGCACCGGGCGCGCACCGGGGGACGAGGTGGCGCCCATCGACCTGCGGGTGGACCACGTCTACCTCGTGAGCTGCAAATACCTCTCGGACATCTTGTTCAACGTGTCACCGGCCCACGTGTTCGACTTCCTGTTGATCGCCGGCCAGAGCCGGGGCGGGCGCGGCGCGACGGCCGCCGGCGGTGCCGGTGGGGTACTGCCCGGCGGGGGCGACTGGTACGCCGAGGTGGCACCG
>DATAYX010000464.1:0-7731 GCA_036272355.1 Acidimicrobiales bacterium | reverse complement strand
GGCCTCGTCGGGCTGAAGCCGACGCGCGGGCGCAACTCGCTGGCGCCCAACTACGGCGACCTGTTCGGCGGCCTGGTGTGCGAGCACGTGGTCACGCGCTCAGTGCGCGACAGCGCCGCCATCCTCGACGCGACCTCCGGCCCCGTCCCGGGCGACCCCTACTGGGCCCCGCCGCGCCGCGGGCCGTCGTTCGCCGCCGCTACGGCGGGCGCGCCCTCGAAGCTGCGCGTCGCGGTGATGACCGCGTCGCCGAGCGGCAGTGAAGTGCATGCCGACTGTGTGGCGGCGGCCGGGGCGGCGGCGACGCTGTGCGAGTCGCTCGGCCACGAGGTCGAGGACGCGGCGCTCGAGGTGGACGGGGACGCGTTCACGGCCAACTTCGTCAACGCCTGGGCGGCGGGCAACGCGTGGGCCATCGCCGACTGGGAGGAGCGTCTCGGCCGGGCCGTGGGCGACGAGGACGTGGAGCCGTTGAGCTGGGCGCTCATCGAGCTGGGCCGCTCGCTCACGTCGGCCCAGTATCTCGTCGCCGTGCAGAACCTCCAGAAGATCACACGCCAGATCGCGGCCTACTTCGAGGGGATCGACGTCCTGCTCACCCCGACGCTCGGTGAGCCGCCGGCGCCGCTCGGAACGTTCGACTCGCCGCCGGGCGAGCCCCTGGTGGGCCTGTTCCGCTCTGCCGCCTACGTGCCGTTCACGCCGCCGTTCAACGTGACGGGTCAGCCGGCGATTTCCCTGCCGCTCCACTGGAACGAGGCCGGGCTGCCGATCGGCGTGCAGTTCGTGGGCCGCTTCGGCGACGAGGAGACGCTGCTCTCGCTGGCCGGACAGCTCGAGCAAGCGGCGCCGTGGGCCGAGCGCCGGCCGCCGGTCTCCGCCTGAGCGACGGGCTCGCCTCTGGCCGCCGGTGTCCGTTTACGCGGTACCAGGGCCGTCGTTCACCAGGACACAACGCGTGCCCGAGTAGATGGTCGGCATGCACTTGTTGCAGTGGATGCAGAGCGACGATTTCGCGGCCCCGGTCTGCATGCGGTTGGGCAGGTCCGGCTCGCGGAGCAGGGCGCGGGCCATGGCGACGAACGCGAACCCCTCGGCCAGGGCGGCCTCGATGGTCGCCAGCTCGGAGATCCCGCCGAGGAGGATGATCGGCGTCGTCACGGCGGCGCGGAACTGCCGGGCGAAGGGGAGGAAGAACGCCTCCTCGTAGGGGTAGTCCTTCAGGAAGCGGCTGCCGACGAGCCTGAAGCCGAGACGCACCGGCGCCGGCAGCGTGGCACCGAACTCGCGCAGCGGCGCGTCGCCCCGGAAGAGGTACATCGGGTTGGCGAGGGAGCTGCCGCCGGTGAGCTCGAGCGCATCGAGCGTGCCGTCCGCCTCGAAGAGGGTGGCAACCTCGACGCTCTCGTCGACCCAGAGGCCGCCGTCGACGCCGTCGGCCATGTTCAGCTTTGCCGTGACGGCCACCTTGTCGCCCACGGCGTCGCGCACGGTGTGCAGCACCGTGCGGGCGAATCGAGCACGGTTCTCCACGGAGCCGCCGAATTGGTCCTTGCGCTTGTTGAGCTTCGGGCTCAAGAACGCGCTCAGCAGGTAGTTGTGGCCGACATGCACCTCGATGCTGTCGAAGCCGGCCTCGACCGCATTGGTGGCCGCGGCGCGGTAGCTCTCGACGACGCGCTCGATGCCGGCGGCGTCGATGGCGTGCAGGCGTGAGCCCATCGGGGTGAAGCCGCCCGACGGCGCGAGCGCCGGGGCGCGGTTGGAGCGGGCGTTGGCGACTGGACCGGCATGGCCGATCTGGGCCGCCGCCGCGGCGCCCTCGGCGTGGATGGCGTCGGTGAGCCGGCGGAGCGCCTTCGCGGTCTCGTCGTCGAGGAGCAGGCAGTGGCGGTCGGTGCGGCCCTCGGGCGAAACGGCGAGGTAGGCGACGGTCGACATGCCCGCCCCGCCGGCGGCGACGCGCTGGTGGTACTCGATCAACTTGTCGCTCACCTTGCCGCCCGGCATCACGCCCTCGAAGGTGGCCGCCTTGATGATGCGGTTGCGCAGCGTCAGGGGGCCGAGGCGGGCGGGGGCGAAGACCTCCGGAGGGGCCGGGCGGGTCGTGCGGGCCATGGTTCCCTACCTTTGCCGACCGCCGGTGCTGGACGCACGTTGGGTGACGGGCTCGTCGGGTCCCGTGTGGTCAGGACTTCGCCGGGGCGACGGCGACGAGGTCAGGTCGCAGCCCGGGGGCTCCGACCCCGCAGGCGTACGGGCACTCGGGTTCGGGTGCAGGCGAGGGTGGACGGGCGGGGTTGCGGATCGTGAGCACGGCGAGCAGGCCACCGGCGGCGCACGTGGCGCCCGCGATGTAGACCGCAGTGCGGAACCCGCCGGCGAGCTCAGCCGAGGAGAGGGCGGCCGCCCCGGTCAGGCCGGCGGCGAGCGGGAGCACCGCCACGGCGAAGAGGCCCGCGGCACGGGCGACGGTGTTGTTGACGGCCGAGGCGATCCCCGAGTGCTCGGCCGGTGCCGCGCTCATCGCGGTCGAGGTGAGCGGCGCCACGGTGATGGCGAGGCCGATGCTGAAGACGAGGATGGCCGGGAACACCTGGGTCCAGTAGCTGCCGTGATCGGTCGCCATGGCCAGGAGCGCGAGCCCGGCCCCGACGACGACGGGCCCGACACTCATCTGGAGGCGCGGGCCGATGCGCGCCGAGAGCTGACCCGAGCGGGCCGAGAAGGCCAGCATGATCAGCGTCACCGGGAGGAGAGCCAGGCCCGATTTGAGCGGGCTGTAGTGCGCAACGAGCTGCAGCTCGACCGGCAAGAGGAAGAGCGCGCCGCCCAGTGCGCCGTAGACGACGAAGGTGACGGCGTTCGCGCCGCTGAATTGGCGCGAGCGGAACAAGTCGAGGGGGAGCATCGGGTCGGGGGAGCGGCGCTCGACGACGAGGAACGCGACCGCCGAGACGGCGGCGACGACGAAACCGCCGACGACGAGGGGGCTACCCCAGCCGCGGCTGGGCCCTTCGATGAGGCCGTAGGTGGCGCCGGCGAGGAAGAGCACCGCGAGCCCGGCCCCGACCGTGTCGATGTGGCGCGTGCTCGTCGGGTCACTCGATTCGGGAACGTGGCGCGCCGTGATGACGAGAACGAACAACGCGACGGGGATGTTGATGTAGAAGACCCAGCGCCAGGACGCCACGGCGAGCAGGTAGCCGCCGATGAGTGGCCCGGCGGCCGCCGCCACGCCGCCCAGGCCGGTCCAGGCACCGATGGCACGGGAGCGGTCGCCGGGCCGGAACGAGGCCTGGAGGATAGCCAGGCTGCCGGGGGTGAGGAGCGCGCCGCCGATCCCCTGGACGATGCGGGCCACGACGAGGAACGTTGCGTTCGGGGCGATCCCGCAGAGGGCCGAGGCGATCGCGAACCACACGATGCCGATGGAGAAGATGCGCTTGCGGCCGAGGCGGTCGCCCAGTGAGCCGCCGAGTAGCAGGAAGGCGGCGAGGGTCAGGGAATACCCGGTGACGACCCACTGCAGGGTGCCGACGCCGCCACCGAAGGTCCGGTTGATGGAGGGGAGCGCGATGCCCACCACGGTCGCATCGAGCGACGCGATGCCCGAGCCGAGCACGGTGGCCGCGAGCACCCAACGGCCACGTGCTGTGCCGAAGGCGAGCTCCTCCTCCGGCGCCACTTCTGCGGGCGGCTCGCGGGCCTCCGGTTCGGCGCCGGACTGTGTCACTGCGGACACTGCCGCATGACGAGGGCGACGACGGCGCTGGCTTGCACGATGGCGCCGGGCTTCGTGCCCTGGCTCAGGACGGTGGCAGACCGCGCCGGCGCGGCCGCGGCGGCGGCCGGGGCGCCGGTGGTGGTCGTCGAACCGGTGGGACCGGCGGTGCTTGTCGTCACGGGCCGTGTCGTGGTCGTCGTCCCATGCGTCGTGGTCGTGGTCGGCTTCCCGACCGAGTAGCAGGCCCAGTCGAGGCCGGCCAGGTGCAGCAGGTGCACGGCGCCCGCGAAGGTGTGCCCCGTAACCGCCGGGACTACCGTGCCGGCCGGGTAGCAGCCCGACCAGGTGATGCCGACCCGTGCGCCCTTGGCCAAGAGCGTGCCGGGCACCAATGGCTGCGCGCCCACCGTCACATCGGGCGGTCTACCGGGAACGGAGAGCGACGCGACCACGCTCTGGCTCGGCAGAGTGCCCTTGTTGCAGGGTGCGTCGAGCGAGACCGTCGCGAAACCGGCCGTCTTCAGGTAGAAGCGGGCCAGGTTGATCTTCATGCCGACGACGTTGGGGACGCCGATGCCTTGCGGCAGGGTGGTCGTGGGCAGCGGCACCGTGGTGGTCGTCGTGTTGGTGGTGGTGGTGGTGGTCGTCGTCGTCCTTGCGGCGCGCGGGGAGGGCGAGGTGCCGCACGACGCGAGGGCGCAGGCCCCGGCGAGCAGGGAGCAGCCGGCGAGCACGGGACGACGACCGGGTCTCACGCCGCAAATCATGGCCGAGCCGCCGAGTCGTTTCTGGTCTCCGGGGGAGGGTATCCATCTCTTCGATGGCAAGGGCGACCTCGCTGACGCACGATCTGGTGGTGCTCCAACAGCACAACGGCGAGTTGCAGGAGGACGTCATGGAGCGCTCCTTCGCCGCGGATGGATGGCTCGACGCCGAGATCGACGATTCGTTCCCTGCGAGCGACCCGCTCTCACATTGGGCCGGGCCCCGCCGTCGGGAGCATGGAGTCGGCAAGGAGCTTGGACACGTCGTCCATCGCCGTTCGGTCGAGGACGCCTCGGAGCGGAGGCATCCCGAAGAACCGATGCCCGGCACGTTGGCGCCGTAGACGGCGGGGGGTGGGTGTCGGGTTCCGGGCCGTCCCTCCTTCCTACTCTTCGAGCGCGGCGATCCTTCGGCTGAGGTTCACGGCATGATCACCGATGCGCTCGTAGAAGCGCGAGATCAAGGTCATCTGCGCGGTGACGTTGGGCGGCATGTCGGCTTTCGCGATCTCGGACGTGAGCCGGTCGTGCAGGATGTCGAGCTCCTCGTCCTCCTCGGCGAGCTCGAGGTTCCGCGCCTCGTGGTTGCTGTAAGCAGCGGCCACGAGTTGCCACATCTCGGCGGCGACTTCTGACATTCGCTGGACTATCCCGCGCGCGAGCGGTGTCATCTCCGCCCCGATGTTGGTGAGCGCGCGGTGGGCGATGTGCTCTGCCAGGTCGCCGCTGCGCTCGAGCTCGGGCAGGATCAGCAGGATTCCCACCAACGCCCGCAGGTCGCTGCTGGCATGGTCGCCCGCCTCGATGCGGGACCAGACGTCGAGCTCGAGCTCCGCGGTCGCCTCGTCGATCTCGACGTCGCCGTCGATGACCGCCTGGGCCAGGGCGGCGTCCCCGTTCAGGAGGGCATAGGTGGCGCGGGCCAGCGCTTCGCGGACGAGCCCGAACAGGCGGAGGATAGGTTGCTCGATCACTTGCGCCACGGGCGCACAAGATACCCGCCTCACGCTGCTGGGTTTACTCTGTGTTCACAGAAAGTTAAGGAAACCGTCACGGTTCCGCGGAGGCTGAGACGGCTGTGGACAACCCAGCACGCGCTAGGGGATCCGCCCCTCGCCTTTCTCACTGGCTCCCCTCTCACCCATCGAACGCTCGTGCTCGGCGACGGACTCGGCGTCGTCCTCGTACCGTTCCCGCGATTCATCGGCCGAGCGTTCTTCGTCCTCGGTCGGCGCGCGATCGGCGACATGCTCTTTGTTCGACTCGGCGAGCTCGTCTTCCTCGGTCGCCTTGTCCGGTTCGGTGTGGTCCATGGTGGGTCTCCCAGTCTCTGGAGGGACGATTGCCAGGTACACGCTCGACGCAGATATCTGCCTACCGAGCTGTGGTTGTCTCCGACTCCACGACTGATACCCGTTCCAGAACGCAACGAATCAGCAGGTTTCCGACGACGCAACTGTCGGTGCGTAGCGGGGGTGTCATCGGGGTAGGGCAGATACGAGCTTGTCGGCTCCTGATTCGGCGCTGAGGAGGAAGATGGCGAGCAATCACAATCCCAACGACTTGGACCCCGCCTCCGTGCTCGATATCTCCACGTCGCTGGAGACGACGCTCGAGAAGGTCGTCGAATCGGCACTCCAACAAATCGTCGAGCTCGTCTGCGCCGCATTGGACAGTTGTTCGATGGCGGGCGTCACGCTGCTCGATCCGACCGGTCCTCACACCGTCGCCGCGACCAACGAAGCGACGGAGCGCGTCGACGCCTTCCAGTACGAGGTTGAGAGCGGGCCGTGCCTCGACGCATACCGAAACCAGGTGATCCACCGCGTCGACTCCACCGAGCAGGACGACCGCTGGCCGGAGTTCTTCGAGTTGGCCCGGTCCGAAGGCGTTCGTTCCGTCCTTTCGTACCCATTGGTGGTGCACAACGACGGCATCGGGGCGCTCAACCTGTACGGAAAACGCGAATATGCCTTCGACGATGAGGACGAGCGCATCGGCCAGGCCTTTGCGACGCACGCCACCATCACCCTGACGCACGCTCGCGGCTCGTGGCGGAACGGGAAGGCTCGACAGAGCCTCGAACGTGCGCTCGAGACGAGGGGCGTCATCGACCAGGCGAAGGGGATCTTGATGGCGCGCACCGGCGCCGATGCCGACCACGCCTTCGAGTCGCTGCGGCGTGCATCCCAGCGGTCCAACCGCAAGGTGTTCGATCTGGCCCAGGAGATCGTCGAGTCGACGCGGCGGAACGTCCTGATCAGCGAGTAGGGCCTAGGCGGAGCTCTGGCCGCAGGCCTCGTGCGGCGGCTGGATGTCGAGCACGTCGAGCAGACCGGCAACCTCGAACACGCGCCGAACGTTGCGGTGCGGCGCAACGATGACGAGCGCGCCTCCGGTCGAAGCCGTCCGCTTGTGCTCGGCGATGAGGACCGAAATCCCGGTCGAATCGATGAACTCGAGGCCGCTGAGATCGAGTGCGACGTGGACAACGCCGTCGCGGCTGAGCCCGGCGAGCTCTTCGTAGAGGCCGCCGGCGGTCGAGACATCGAGTTCCCCCGACAGGAGCACCAGCGCGTGGCCCTTCGAGCCGCGAATTTCGGTGGTCAGCGGCGCCGAGCGCTGTATCTCAAGGGCCATGATCCCTCCCAGACTGAGTGTTCCTTCGTCCGGGCAAAGGTCGTCCAACGTGTGACGACCTCCTCGGGCACCTTTTTGACCCGCCCGGCAGAATGCTATGGGGCGGAGGGGCGCAACGCCAGATAGGGGAGAACCGACCGGGTCGAAGTTCTTCGTCGACCCAAGCCGGGCCAGGCGCACTGATGTCACAATCGCCCCGTGCGAGAACTCCGAAACCGCGTCGCGGTCGTCACGGGCGCCGCCAGCGGCATCGGGTTGGCGATCGTCGACGCCTTCGTCGGTCTTGGAATGCAGGTTGCAATGGTCGACGTCGACGACGATCGCCTCCACGCGGAGCTGGACCGGCTGCGGGGGGACGATGCCGACGTCATCGCCGTCCGGGCGGACGTTCGTGACCCCGAGTCCGTCGAGGCCGCGGGTCGGGCGGTGCTCGAGCGCTTCGGGGCCCTGCACGTCGCTGTGAACAACGCAGGTGTGGTGGGGGGCGGCAACTCGTGGGAGATCCCGCTCGACGAGTGGCACCGGGTGATCGACGTCGACCTCTGGGGTGTGATCCACGGCGTCCGGACCTTCGTGCCGCTGATCCTCGCTTCCGGTGAA
>DATAYX010000463.1:0-5539 GCA_036272355.1 Acidimicrobiales bacterium | reverse complement strand
CTCATCTCCTTCAGCCAGTCGCTGTCCACCATCACCGCGCAGCTGTCAGCCTCGAACGCGGACATCGGCGCCATCCTCGGCAACGGCGTCCCGACCGAGCAGGCGATCCAGCAGTTCGTGCAGTCGGACGGCCAGGCGCTCATTCAGCTGATCAAGCAATTGGACAGCCTGTCGGATGTCGCCGTCGCGCAGCAGCCCGCCCTGGTGGCGCTCCTGCAGCAACTGCCTGCATTCGTGAACAACATCGCCAACACCGCGTCGGGGGGCTCGGTGGCGGTGACCATCTACTACAACACCAAGAACACGGTGTGTCCGTACCTGTCGGGTCCTCAGACGCCCGAACCGACCGCGGCAACCGGTGCGCCTGACCTCATGCGCACCTGCACCCTGGAAGCGCCCGATCTCTTGCAACGGGGATCGGCGCAAGTTCCCCGATCATCGGGAGGTTAAGCAAGCATGTCGAGAGAAGCCGTATTGGACGCCGAGAAGGCGGAGCGAGAGCCGGAGCCCGGCCGGGCGGAAGGCGACGATGGTGAGGCCGCCGCGGCAGGGGGCGAACCGGAGGTCCGGCCCGATCCGCGGGACACCTCGGCCCGTCGTCGGTTCCTGGTGATCGAGGCCGTCAGCCTCGTCGTCATCGCGGGGTTGGCGGTCGCGCTGATCGTCTCGCAGGTGCAGCTGTCGAACCAAAACTCGCTCAACGCGGACAGGACGAGTGCCGTGGCCGCAGCGAAGGGGTTCGCGCACGACGTCGCGACGTACAGCTATCGCCATCTGCACCGTGACTTCGGCCGCGTCGAGAGCGAGTCGACCCCGTCGTTCCGGCGCGACTTCATCCGATCGAGCGACAGCCTGTCCAAGGTGTTGGTGCAATACAAGGCCGTGGCGTCGGCGAAGGTGCTGCAAGCGGGCGTCTCCTCGATCAGCTCCAGCAAGGCGGTCGTGCTGCTCTTCGTGAACCAATCCGTCACGAACTCGACGCAGCAGGGTGCCAGCACCGACGACAGCCGCATCGCGGTCACCCTGGTACGCGGCGACGGGCGCTGGTTGCTGAAGGACTTGAAGGTTGTCGGCTGAGCCGCCGGTTCGCGCGACGCGCCCGAAGCGACGCCGCTCCGCGTAGCGGCTGTCCACGGCTCGCAGGGGTCTGCCGTTTGCGGCGTGGTGTCCCGGGCGCCTCGGGCGACCGGCGTGCTGGGCGGGCATGATGCGTGCGTGTCCGAGGTGCCGCAGGACGAGGTGCTGCGCCTCTACGACGAAGGGGTCGAAGCGTTCGCCCGGTGGGCGGGAGCGCTGGCCGGTGTGGACTGGGACCGGCAGGCGTGCGGTGACTGGAGTGCGGCGGCACTGACCCGCCACGTGGCCGCGGTCGCGGGGTGGTACCACGAGTGGCTCGACCGGGCCGAGCGCGGTGACGCTTCCCCTCCCTTTCCCCGCGGGGAGCTGGCGGCGCAGAACGAGTTGGCACTGGCGTCGCTTGCCGAGACGCCTGGTCCGGCGGCGCTCGAGCTCTTCGTGACCCGGGCGCGGACTTACGGAGACCGTCTGCCCGCGTCGTGGGACCTGCCCTACGGCTACCCGCGGGGGACGGTGACAGCGGGGCTCCACGCCGCGATGGCCGCCGCCGAATGGCACCTCCACGCGTGGGACCTCGCAAGGTCGGCCGGTTCGGGGCACCGGCCCTCGGATCCGGACGCGCTCTATCGCGGAGCGGGGTGCTGCCTGGCCGCGGCGCAGGGCGGTCTGAAGGGTCGGATCGCGGCCGTCCTGGTGCCGGTCGGCGCCCGCCTCAGCCCGTGGGAGGCATTGCTGCGTCGCTCCGGGCGAGCACCGGGACCGGAGGACTGAAGCCGGCTCAGGAGTGCCGGGCGCCGCTCAACGCCAGCCGACGCGTCGCAGCACATGAGCGCGGCACCGGGGGACCCGGGCGCTTCCGAACTCACACTCGCTCTCGACGATGCACCCGCAACTGATGGCTTGGCCGTGGCAGGCCGGGCAGCGCTCGAGGCAGCAACCCGGGTGGTGCACTCCGCCGATCGGGGTGGCGCAGTCGCGGCACTCCTCGGGCTCGTAGCGGTGCCGCGGCCGTGGTTCCTGGCCCCAGCGAATGGGCAGATAGGACCTGCCGTCGATGAGGATCGGGTCGGTCAGGCAGCTGATCCCATCGGACATTTCGCCGCCGCAGTGTCCACAGATCGCCATCGACCCTCCCTTGCCGCAACCCTGTCGCCGATCATCCCAGCCCCCTGTGACGGCGGCGCGGATGGCTGGAGGGGCGGCAGGTCGGCTGCTCTACGCTGCGCCTCTATGACGACGACGAAGAGTGAAGCCGAGGGCAGGGCGGGAGCGGCGGCCGGCCTGTTGGCCGGCAAGGTGTGTGTCGTGTCGGGGGTCGGCCCCGGGCTCGGTCGCCAGGCGGCTCGGGCGCTGGCGGCCCACGGTGCCGATGTCGTGCTAGCGGCGCGCCGCGAAGCCAACCTCGAAGAGGTGTTGGCCGAGGTGACCGAACTCGGTGCGCGGGCCCTCGCGGTGCCGACCAACATCGTCGACGCCGATGCCTGCACCGCGCTGATGGCGGCAGCGGCCGAGGCGTTCGGCGGGATCGACGTCGTCGTCAACAACGCGTTCCGCAGCGACGTCTTCCAGAGCTTCGAGGACGTGGACCTCGCCATCTGGCGCAAGATCATGGAGGTCAATCTCTTCGGCTCGCTCCAGATGACGAAGGCGGCTCTGCCGCACCTCCGTTCGCGCGGTGGCGGCTCGGTCGTCAACGTCGCATCGATGGTGACCCGCCAACCCCAGCCGGCCCAAGGCGGGTACGCCATTTCGAAGGGGGCGCTCCTCACTGCGACCCGCGTGCTCGCCTACGAGCTCGGCCCTTCGAACATCCGTGTCAACGCCGTCGTACCGGGCTGGATGGCGGGCCCGTCGGTGGACATGTACATCGAGATGACCTCGAGCGGCCGCGGGGTGCCGCCGCAGGAGGTCATCGACGAGCTGAACGCTCGCGTCCCGCTCGGCCGGATTCCCTCCGATGCCGACGTGGCTGGTGCCATCGTCTATCTGGCGTCCGACTTGTCTGCGGCCATGACGGGCCAGGCCCTCGACACGAACGGCGGCGAGATCTTCGCCTGAGCGCCGGCCCGGAGGCCAGGGAGCTACGGCCCCTCGCCGCCCTGCGCGGTGCACGAGCGGGGATCCCACGGCTGCAGCGGTTCCACGGTGTTGGTCGGCGCCTGGAACCTCGCGCTGTTGGCGGAGGAGGCCGATGTCGTCGTCGTCGAAGCGCCCGCTCCCGTGGTCCCGGCTGCCGAGGTCGGCGTCACGGCCGTCGGTGGGGGGTTCACGCTGAACTGTGTTCCGGTGACCACGGTGACCTGGGATCCGGGCTGGACCTGGGTCGGGTCCATGGCCATGATCACGGCGCCGCTCATGGAGTTCGCCACCGCTTGGGCCGCGGCGAGGTTGGCGTGCGTCTTCGACGAGTAGTAGACGACCGTCTCGGCTTCGCGGCCGACGGGCGTGGTGTCGCCGAGCGTGCCGATGTTGAAGCCCAGGGCCTTGAGGCTGGCGGCCGTGTCAGACGCCTGGTTCGAGGTGTCCGATCCGTTCATCACCGACACCGTGATCGACGACGGCGACGGCAACGCACCGCCCGAGTACGTGTCCTCGTTCGCCCTCAAGCCCAGGAACCGGTCGACGGCGCCGTGGTCCTGGGACTCCGACGGGAACTCGATGTTCCCGTAAGCCCCGCCCTTGTACGTGTAACTGCCGAACTGGTCCACCTGGACCGGCATCGTCAATTGGGGCGCCTTGTTGACGTTCACGGCGTGGTACGTCAGCACGAGCGACACCATGTCCGACAGGGAGAGGCCGGAGTCGACGGTCAGGTCGCCGACGACGCCCGAGACGAGTGATTGGTCGGTGATCGGGTTGTCGATGCCCTTCGACTTGACGGCGCCCGCCAGGACCCGGAGGAACTCGTGGTTACGCCGGATGCGCGCCAGGTCGCTCTCGTTCTCGGCGGGCCAGTAGTAGGGGTCGGTGGTGGTCACGCCCGCCGGCTTGTACTGCAGGTGACGGGCGCGCACGACTTGGAGCGCCGACGCCCCGTTGAGCCCGATACATCCCGTCGTCCGGATGTCGAGGCCCGAGAACGAGTCGAAGATCGGCTCGGGGAAGTACATGTGGATCCCGCCGAGCGCGTTGACGACGTTCATGAAGCTGTCGAAGTTGAGCTCGACGAAGTGTTGGATCGGGATGCCGAAGTCCTCCTCGACGGCTGCGATCAACTGGTCCGGGCCCTGATAGAGCGCAGCGTCGATCTTGTTGGCCCCGTCCGACCTCGCGTTGGGCACGAACAGGTCGCGGGGGATCGAGAGGATCGACAGCGAGTTCTTCGCCGGGTTCAGGTGCAGGAGCATCACGACGTCGCTGTTGACTCCCGTCACGCCCTGGGAGCAGAGGCCGAACTGCGGGTTCTGCACCTTGAGCGCGCAGCGGGAGGTCGACCCGATCATCAAGATGTTCTCGGTCCCCGCGTCCGCGCCTTTCGACGGCGAATCCGAGAGGTTGTGCAGGCCGATGCGATGGATCTTGTCGTTGAGGTACCACGCATACCCGGCGGCGGCACCCGCGAGCAGCACGAGCACCAGGAAGGCCGAGCCGAGCACGTAGACCGCCTTGCGGCGGTTCGATCGCCTCGTCTTCGGTGCGGCGTGTGCCGGCCCGCCGCTCCCCCGGCCACCACGCCCACCCCCGCGCCGTGCCTCTTCGATCTGGCGGCCCAGCTCGTGCAGGCCCCGCTCGACCGGGTTGTCGGCGGCCTCGGCCTGCGACCCACGCGCCGCTGCACCTTCGGCTTCGGACGGAACTGGGCCGGCCGCCGCTCGAGCCTCCGCCGGTGCCTCCCCCGGCGGGGGGGACGGCCACGGCATCTCGTCGTCCCCGGCGTCTGCGCCCGCGCCCCCGGGCGGTGTCGGCGGCTCGCCCCGATTCGCGGGGTCCGCCGGCGCCGGGCCTTCTTCGCCTGAGGCGCCGGACCCGGACTCTTCGATCTGCCGCCCGAGGTCGTGGAGACCCTTGTGAACGGGATCGGCTTCGGGGTTCGGGGGGCTCATGATCCAGTGTTCAGACTGACGTGCGACCTCTGGTCCTGGGTGTGGTCGACGTCCGCGCCCCCGAGACGGCTCCGGCTATGGCGGCCGGAACGGGAAAGCAGCCTAGCGAGCACGGCGTGAAAGGGGCATTCAAGGGCGCGCCCCCCGGCCCGGGAGCGGCCGACCTGGCGCGACACCGCAGCTCTCTTCCCACCATCGTTCGCACCGGTCCCACCGCCACGGAATCTGCCGCGCTCTCCATACTTGAGGCATGGTCGCGAGGAGCGCGGGGCTGCTGGTCTACCGGGTGTCGGCCGAGGGCGTCGTCGAGGTGTTGCTCGCGCACCCGGGCGGGCCGTTCTGGGCCAGGAAGGACGCCGGCGCCTGGTCGATCCCGAAGGGCGAGTACGGGCCCGACGAGGACCCTCTCGCCACCGCCG
>DATAYX010000462.1:0-2741 GCA_036272355.1 Acidimicrobiales bacterium | reverse complement strand
TCTCGACCCGGTCCTCGAGCTCGACGCCGGCGACACCTGGGAGATGCTCGACGCGGGCGACGGCGCGCCGCCGTCCCTCGGGCATCCGCTCCTCAAGGCGTTGGTGGAGCGGAGCGGCGCACCCCCCAAGGCCAAGGTGGGGTGGACCGACGTCGCGTCGTTCTGGGAGCACGGTGTGCCGGCGGCCAATTTCGGCCCGGGCGACCCGCTCGTCGCCCACCATCCCGACGAGCGCGTCAGCCGGCAACAGCTCGAACGCGCCCGCGAGGTGCTCGCCGCGTTGCTCGCGCGCGGCGGCTGACTCAGGGGTCGAGGCCGAGCAGCGCCCGCGTGTCGGCCTCCTTGTTCACGTGCGGGAACGGGTGGTCGGGGACGTCCAGCCCGAGCGCGGCACAGATCGGCTCCCAGCCGTCGCCGGCGGTCCACTCGACGAGCCGTCCCGGCGGAGCGTTCGCCCGCACGTCCTCGTTGTAGGCGAGGTATGCCGTCTTGGCGGCTGGCTCGTCGAACCATTCGGTCGAGAACTGCTCCATCATGCCGCGACCCATACGGGTCCAGCCGTTGTCCTCGGCCGTGGGTGAGAAATACGTCGCCAACGCGATGAAGATCGTCCTCGACGCGCTCTTCCACCAGGCGTCCACGTCGCGGACGGACAGGAGGATGGGCGCGTCAGGGAAAGCGTGACTGAGCTCGCGCCAGAACGGGGCGGCCGGCCAGTCGACCGTGGCGACGTACCCCTCGAAGAACCGGTTCCAATCGGGCAGCGTGCCGGCGTAGGCCTCCCCCCACACGTCGGGGTCGCCGGCCCGCTCCTGGACTTCGTCCATGTGGTAGCAGCGACCGCCGAGGAGGTCTTGCAAGGCGAGCTTGAGCGACGCCGTGCCGGTCCGCCCGAGCCCCGCGCCGATGATCCGAAGCCCCATGACCGCCTCCCCTCGTGCTGCCGACACGCCGATGCCGGCTCGCCAATGGATCGAGGCTACGTCATGGGCCAGCCGCGCCATCGCACCGACGGCGACCCGCTTTGGGTCCCTCGGGCGCCGCCGCGGCTCGACACCGCGCGCCGGAGCAGGTGCAGATCGCGCTGGCCGGGAAGGCGGTCCACCCGACGGTCGATGCGGTCGAGGATCTCCCGTCCCTTCTGACCGTCGAAGAGGTAGTTGACCAGAAAGCCCACCTCCTTCTCCGGCATGACGCCCGACCCGACCGGCCGCCACCAGTGCGACAACGCGAACCGCGTCAGCCGCTGCGCCTTGGGGCTGTCGGCCAACCGGCGCGCCGCCTCGGAGGCGTAGAAGTCGATGTGGGTGCCCTCCTGCTTCATGATGCGGCGGAGGAGCTCGCGCAGAGTCGGATGACCCGCCGTCTCGGAGAGGCGTGCGTACCCGGCCTGGGTCGTCCATTCGTTCACCGCTCCCCAGGTCATATGGAGGGCGACGAACGCTCTCCCGGCGAAGGCCGCCGAGGCGATGGTGCTCAGCGTCGTGACCGCCTGCCGGCGCCGGTGTCCCTGGCGCAATGCGGCCACCCGGGGCGCGCCCGCCACCTCACCGTGCGCCTCGAGCACCGCGCCGATGGCCTCCCCGTGCCACATCTCCTCGTACGCCCAGCACGAAAGGAAGGCGGTGATCGCGGGATCCTGATGGGCCGGCGTGAGCAAAAGATCGCGCAGGTAGCACACCGTGTGGTGCTCGATGTCGTGCATGTAGCGCAACGACCGCAGCGCATCCGGTGCGAGTGGCTGGTCCTTGAAGTCACCGAATTCGATGCCCTCGAGATCCAACCGCCCGGCTCGGGCCTTGTAGGAATCGATGGTGGTACGCATTCCGCCTACTATCCGGAGCGAAGGCTTGGCCTGGATGAGCCGGATGGGTCATCCGTAGGGCGGGACGGTTCCGAACAGGGTCGTAGATGCGTCACATCGACGAAGTCAGCGATGCCCGGCTGGTGACCTCCATCGCCCGCTACAGCGAGGTGGCCTTGGCCGAGGTCTATCGGCGCCACGGCCGCGCCGTCTACGGCCTCGCCCGGCGCGTGCTCCAGGACGCCGCCGAGGCCGAGGACGTCACGCAGGAGGTGTTCCTGCGCCTCTGGCGCGAGCCCGACCGCTTCGACCCCGAGCGGGGGTCCCTTCGCTCGTTCCTGCTGGCGCAGGCGCACGGGCGGGCGGTGGACGCCGTCCGCTCCACGAGTTCCCGGCGCGCCCGCGAGGCGCGCGAGGCCGACCGGACCGCCCGTGCCGAATACGACATGCAGCACGAGGCCTGGGACCTCGCCCTGGCCGACCAGGTCGCACGCGCCATGGGTGAGCTGTCCGACGACGAGCGCCGCGCCATCGAGTTGGCCTACTTCGACGGGCGTACGTATCGCGAGGTGGCGCAGGAGCTCGAGCAGCCCGAGGGCACCGTCAAGAGCCGCATCCGGAGCGGCATGCGACGGTTGCGGGAGGCACTGGTCGACGCCGGCGTACGCGGGGTGGACGCGTGATCTCCCACGAGGACGCATCCGAGCTCCTCGGCGCGTACGCGCTGGACGCAGTCGACGGTGTCGAGCGCACGGACCTCGAGGAGCACCTCGCGTCATGCCCGCGCTGTGGGGCCGAGCTCGACGGCCTGCGCGAGGCCGCGGGCGCGCTGGGCAACTCCGTCGAGCCGCCCCCCGAAGAGCTCTGGTCACGCATCGCGGCGGGGTTGGGCGACCATTCGGAAGAGGACGGGGGGGCCCCGCCCATGCCCGAACTG
>DATAYX010000461.1:0-4849 GCA_036272355.1 Acidimicrobiales bacterium | reverse complement strand
ACCCGCACCGATCCCAACGTGGCCAAGCACAAGGGGATCTCCATGTTCCTCATCCCGATGGACACGCCGGGCATCCGCGTCGTCCCCATGAAGCTGCTCGGCGACCACAACATCAACTACACGTTCTACGAGGACGTGCGGGTGCCTGCGACCGCGCTGGTCGGCGGCGAGAACCAGGGCTGGAACCTGATCACGAACCAGTTGAACCACGAGCGCGTCACGCTGTGCTCGCCGGGGATCATCGAGCGCGTGTTGACGGACGTCCGGGCCTGGGCCCAGGCGACGAAGTTGCCCGACGGCCGGCGCGTCATCGACCAGGAATGGGTGCAGGAGCATCTGGCGCGCGTGCACGCCGAACTCGAATTCCTGCGCCTGATCAACTGGAAGGTGGCGTGGCAGGGCACGCAGGGGCACCTCGACGTGGCCGACGCGTCGTCCATCAAGGTGTTCGGGACCGAGATGTACCTGCGCGCGTTCCGGGCGCTGATGGAGATCATCGGCCAGGCCGGCTATCTGACGCGCGGGTCGCCGGCCGCGGTGATCGCGGGACGCCTCGAGATGTACGCCCGCTCCATGATCATCCTCACCTTCGGCGGCGGCACCAACGAGATCCAGCGCGACCTGATCGCCATCTTCGGCCTCGGCATGCCGCGGTCGCTGCGCTGAGCCCGACCTTTTTCGAACCAGGAGACGGAGACGCCATGGACTTCACCTACAGCGAGGAGCAGGACGCCGTCCGCCAGCTCGCCGCCCAGATCTTCACCGACCGCGTCACCCACGAGCGCCTCAAGCAGCTCGAGGCCGACGCGGGCGACGAGGGCCCCTTCGACCGCGAGCTGTGGAAGGAGCTCGCCGGCGCGGGACTTCTCGGCATCCACCTCGGCGAGGACGTCGGCGGTGCGGGGCTCGACTTCGTGGCCGCCTGCCTCGTCATCGAAGCGGCGGGGCGCACGGCGGCCTACGTCCCGGTCGTCGAGACGATGGTCTACGGCGCCATCCCGATCGCACGGTTCGGCACCGAGGCCCAGCGCAAGACGTGGCTGGCCGGGGTGGCGAGCGGCGAAACGGTGCTCACCGCCGCGCTGGCCGAGCTCAACGGCGAGGTGATCCTGCCCGGCGGGACTGAGCCGGCGACCACGGCCACGCTGAACGCCGACGGATCGTGGTCGTTGACGGGGACGAAGGCCTGCGTCCCGGCCGCACTCGTGGCCGACGCCGTGCTGGTGCCGGCCCAGTGCAAGACCGCGGACGGTACCGTGACCGGGCTCGGTGTCTTCATCGTGGACCCGAAGGCAACCGGCGTCACGCTGACCCGGCAGTCGACGACGACGGGGCGGCCCGAGGCGATCGTCGAGCTGGCGGAGGCGCAGGTGTTGCCCGACGCGCTCCTTGGCGAGGGGGCCGACGGGTCCGCCGTTGTCAACGCCATCACCGAATTCGCCACGACGGCGCTGTGCGTCCAGGAGGCTGGCGCGTGCGCCGCCGCGCTCGAGCTGACCGCGGAGTACACGAAGACGCGGGTGCAGTTCGAAAAGCCGATCGCGACGTTCCAGGCCGTGGGCCAGCGGGCCGCAGACGCCTACGTCGACACCGAGGCCATTCGCCTGACCGCCTGGCAGGCCGCCTCGCGGCTCGCGTCGGGCTTGCCCGCCGGCGCCGAGGTCGCGGTGGCCAAGTTCTGGGCGGCAGAGGGCGGCCAGCGGGTCGTCCACGCGGCGTCGCACCTCCACGGAGGCGTCGGGGTCGACCGCGACTACCCGCTGCACCGCTACTTCCTTCTCACGCGCCAGATCGAACTGACGCTCGGGAGCGCGAACGAGAGCCTGCGGCGCCTCGGGCGGATCCTGGCGGACGAGCCGGTTTAGGGCGTCAGGCTCGGCGCCCCTGACGGCGTCTTGGGCGTCGAGAGTCCGAGGCTGTAGCCGGCTAGGAACACGCCGGCCTCGTCGTGGCGCGGGTAGCCCGCGGCGAGCCGGTGGAAATCGGGGGAGTGGTCGGGGTAGGTGAGGTGGGCCACTTCGTGGACCAGCACCGAGTCGAGCACCCAGCCCGGCACGACGCAGAGCCGGTGCGACAGGCGGATGTCGCCCGAGTAATAGGAACACGAGCCCCAGCGCGAGGTCTGGTTCGTCACCCAGCGCACCGAGGAGGGCCGTTCCCCGAGGAGGTAGCGCTCGCTGAGGTCGACGGCGCGCTGGAGGAGCTCGTCGTCGCTGAGCGTGGCCGGGAACCGGTAGCGCGTCATCAGCCGCTGGACGAGCCAATCGACGGTGGAGGTGCGGGTGGCGGCGTCCAGGTGTGCCGGCAGGTACACCACGATCCGGTCGCCCTCCCAGCGCGCCTCGGAGGTCTTCTTGCGGCGGGCGCTGATGCGGACCTCCACGTGCGGCGGGTCCTCGGGGGCGGCCACCGGGGGGGCGGCCGGCGGGTCCCCGGCGGGGCCGATCCCCTCCGGCGCCTCCGGCTCGGATTCAGGCTCGGCCCATTCGAATTTGGAGACGTCGAAGAGGGTCATGCACGGCATTGTGCCGGACGCGCGTGACCGTTCCGCGCGCGCCTGGTGGATCGTGTCTGCAGCCGGCACTGCAGCGGCTCGGCGGAATGGCCGACGCCAAGGTGACGGTTGCGCGAACACCGTCGTCGCCCCTCCACCGTGCGCGGTCCGTAGCGGTCGGACCCCGGCGATCATCCAAGAATTTCGGGCCGCCGGGGGATAGCGTCGCGGTCCATGACGGCACCCTCAGCGGGGCCAGTGGCGGCAGCGGGCTTCCCCCTGGACCTCAGCCTCGACGCGCCCGAGACGATCGCCCGTTGGCGGCCGTTGGTCCACTGGCTCCTGGCCATCCCCCACCTCGTCGTGCTCTACGGGCTGGGGATCGTCGAAGGGGTCGTATGGCTGCTGTCATTCTTCGCGATCCTGTTCACCGGCGAGCTGCCCGAGAGCTTCTTCGGCATCATGGTCATGGTCCATCGCTACCAGTGGCGCGTGGCCTCGTATCTCTTCTTCATGCGCGAGGACTACCCGGCATTCGAGTTCCCGACCGACGCCACCGACCCGGCGACGGATCCGGCCCACTTGACCGTCGAGCGTGCGCCGCAGCTGAACCGCTGGATGGTCCTGATCAAGTGGCTTCTGGCCTTCCCCCACTACGTCATCTTGTTCGTGCTGTTCATCGCGGTCTACGTCGTCGGCATCATCGGCTTCTTCGCCGTGTTGATCACCGGGAAGTGGCCCGAGGGCATGCGCAACTTCGTCATCGGCGTGATGCGCTGGTCCAACCGGGTCAGCATCTACATCTACCTGATCACCGACATCTACCCGCCCTTCAGCCTCGAGTAGCGCCGTAACCGGGACGGGGCCCGCCCTCGCTAGCCGAGCACGAGCTCGGCCATCGTCCGCATCGTCGTCAGGTCGCCGTTCACGAGCATCGTCGTCGCCCGTGACTCGCGCCACGCCTCGAGGTCGTCCCGGATCTTGGCGACCGGGCCCACCAGGGCGATGTCCTCGACCATGGAGGTCGGGACGGCGGCGGCCGCGTCGTCCTTGCGCCCGTCCAGATAGGCGTCCTGGATCTTGTGGGCCGCCTCCTCGTAGCCCATACGGGCGAACACGTCGAAGTGGAAGTTCATGTCCTTCGCGCCCATCCCGCCGATGTAGAGCGCCAGCATGGGCCGGAACCCGTCCGCCGCCGAGTCCACGTCGTCGTTCAACACGGTCGGTGCGAAGGCGAGGATCTCGAAGTCCTTCGCGCCGCGCCGCGCCCCCGGCCGCGCGAAGCCCTCGTCGAGCGACGCCTCGAAGGACGACATCGCCTTGGGGGAGAAGAAGATCGGGAACCAACCGTCGGCGATCTCCGCCGCCAAGGCCACGTTCTTCGGTCCCTCGGCGCCGAGGATGATCGGCACGTCGGCCCGCAGCGGGTGCACGATCGGCTTGAGCGGCTTCCCGAGGCCGGTGCCGCCCGGGTACGGCAGCGGGTAGTGCTTCCCGTCGTTGGTGACGGGCTCTTTGCGCGCCAGCACCTGGCGCACCACGTCGACGTACTCGCGCGTGCGCGCCAGCGGCGCCGGGAACGGCTGGCCGTACCAGCCCTCGACGACCTGGGGCCCCGAGACCCCGAGACCGAGCACGAAGCGGCCGCCCGACAGGTGATCGAGCGTCAGCGCGGCCATGCCCATGGCGGTGGGCGTGCGCGCCGACAGCTGGCACAGGGAGGTGCCGAGGCGCACGCGCGAGGTGCGCGAGCCCCACCACGAGAGCGGCGTCAAGGCGTCGGAGCCGTAGGACTCCGCGGTCCAGACCGAGTCGTAGCCGAGGCGCTCGGCCTCGACCACCAGTTCCTGTGCGTTGGGCGGCGGGCCCGAGCCCCAGTACCCCATCTGCAGGCCGATCTTCATGCTCTTCACACCCGGCTCCCTTCAGACCTTGGCAATGATCTCGTCGGCGAACCAGCGCACCGCCCCCATCCGCTGCGAGAACGCCTCGTCGTCGGGCGTGCCCGGGGCCACGTCGACGAACATCCAGGGCGCGCACACGATGTCGGTCACGCCGGCCTCCGCGAAGCGACGGTACAGGTCCACGCTCGGCCGCTCCGCCACCGAGAGGTAGATCGCAAAACCCTCCTCGTCCTCGCGGCCGGCCTTCTTCAGCGCGTCCTTCAACTCCCCGAGATGCAGCCACGCGTCGTCCTCGCTGTAGGCGCCCGCAGCGACCCAGCCGTCGCACAGCGCGGCCGTCCGCCGCAACGCCACCGGCGAGTGGCCCCCGCCGATGATCGGGATCGGCGCACTCGGCGCCGGCAGCATCTGGCACGGCGGCACGTCGTAGTACTCGCCGTGGAACTCCACC
>DATAYX010000460.1:0-6929 GCA_036272355.1 Acidimicrobiales bacterium | reverse complement strand
GGGGGCCGCTTCTCGCCGAAGCGGTGGTCCGTCGGGATCAGCCGTTCGGCGGTCTCCGGGTCGTGGACGATCTCCCGGATCTTGTCGCCGATGAACGCGCACCACTCCCTGTTGGCGTCGGGGTTGGAGAGCAGGTCCGTGTAGTTGCTCGTCAGCTTGGTGAACCCCGGGCTGTTCCACATCTTCTCGTAGAACTGGTGCCGCACTTCCGACGGGTCGTCGACAGCGGCTCGATCGTGCGCGGCGTGGTGGAAACCATGAACCGACGTGTTCAGGATGTCGCGCAGCTGCTCGAACCCTGCTCGCAGCTCGGCCTGCTCCTCGGGGGTGATGGGCCGGTTGTTGAGCGGCGTGCACCAGTTGGGCGTCCGCTGGTACACGGTGAGCGACTCGACTTCGTCCGCGATGACCGGCACGACCTGGACGCCGCTGGACGACGTCCCGACGACGGCCACGCGCTTGCCGGCGAAGTCGACGGGCTTGGCGGGCCAAAGTCCCGTGTGGTGGGCCTCTCCTGCGAACGAGTCGCGGCCGGGCACGTCGGGGGTGTAGGGCACCGAGAGCACGCCCGTCGCGGCGATGACGAATCGTGCGGCGACCTGAGGTCCGTCGGCGGTGACGACGTGCCACGTGCCGGAGCCCTCGTCATAGATAGCGGACTCGACACGGGCACCCAGGCGGATGTGCCGACGGAGGTCGAAGCGGTCAACGACGTGGTTGAGATAGCGCTCGGTCTCCTCCTGCGGCGCGAAGTGCTCCTGCCACTCCCACTCGTCGAAGAGCTCTTTGGAGAACAGGTAGCCGTACGTGTAGCTCTCGGAGTCGAATCGGGCACCGGGGTAGCGGTTCCAGTACCAGGTGCCGCCGACGCCGTCGCCCGCCTCGACCAAGAGCGCGGTGAATCCGGCGTCGAGCGCCCGGTACAGCTGGTAGATGCCGGTGATGCCGGCGCCGACCACGAGGACGTCGACGTCCGCGGCGTCGCGATCTGCGTCGTTGGTCGGATCGAAGGAGGTGTGCATGGGAGGTGGGCCGGGCGTCGGGTGGGCCGAGGCGACGACCCCGGGAGCACCATCGCCAACTTTTGTACCGACCGGTTAGTCTACTTCGGGTTCGTAGGAACGGGCAGAGGGACGACAGTATGACGATCGTGCAACAGAAGAGGTCCGCCCCGCTGACGCCCCTTGCCGTCGAGGCACCGGAGCGGTTGCGCGAAGAGCGCTCGTGTGAGCCCGCCCTGGGCGGGTATCCGACCGAGACGCTGGTGGCGTCGTTGCAGGAGGTCAACCTCAACTCGCTCGGGCAGCCTGTCGCCGAGATAGAGCTCTGAGTCGGCGGGTCTTGGGGTGGGAGGCGTCTTGACCAGTGCCGACGTGGCCGAAGGCGTCCGCGCGGCGATTGCCACATACACCCAGGCGCTCGACGACGGCAGGACCGATGACGTGGTCGCCACCTTCTGCCCCGACGGATCGTGTGAGATGCCCGGGCTCGGCGTCTTCTCGGGCTCGGCGGCCTTGCGTGACGCGTACGCTGGGTGGAAGCCGGCGAGGCCCCAGCGGCACCTCGTCTTGAACACCGTCGTCACGTCGTGGGAGGGGGACGTGGCGCACGCCACGAGCGATTTCGTGTTCGTGCTCAAGGGTGAGAAGAGGTGGGGGGTGGAGCTCGTCGGCCGCTATCACGACGTCCTCCACCGTGACGGCGACGCCTGGCGCTTTCACAGCCGGGTTGCCGAGTTCGTCGGATAGCGCGTCGCTGAGTCTGTCGGATAGAACGGGGAGACGATGAGGTTTGGTCTCGATGTCGCGCAGCAACGCATGCCGTGGGACGAACTGGTGCGCCGCGTCCGCCTGGCCGAGGATCTCGGTTTCGACGGCATGTGGGGGTTCGACCACTTCCAGCCGATGTACGGCGAGGGCCCCGGTGAGACCTTCGAAGGCATGACGACGCTGGCCGCGCTGGCCGGCGTGACGTCGCGCATCCGTCTGGGTCTACTGGTGACCGGCGTCACCTACCGGCACCCGTCGGTGCTGGCGGCGCAGGCGGTCACCATCGACCACGCGTCGCACGGCCGCCTGGAGCTGGCACTCGGCGCCGCCTGGTTCGACAAGGAGCACCGCGAACTCGGGATCCCCTTTCCGCCGACCGGCGAGCGCTTCGACCTGCTCGAGGACGCGTTGGAGATCGTGACGCGGCTGTTCAGCGGCAACGTCGTGTCGTACGAGGGCAAGAAGGTGTCGCTGCACGACGCGTCCCTGCGACCGGTGCCCGTGCAGCAGCCGCACCCGCCCCTCTGGATCGGCGGAACCGGCCCGACCCGCACGCTGCCCTTGGCGGCCCGTTTCGCCGACGTGTGGCACGCATTCGGGACCCCCAACTCGCTGCGGGAGGCGAGCGCCCGGCTCGACACCCTGGCCGCGGAGGCGGGCCGGGACCCCGCTTCGATCATGCGTGCAGGGTCGCTGTCGCTTGACGACCTCGAGACGGCGCGGCGACACGCATCGAAGTGGCGCGACGCCGGGTTCGGGTATCTCGTGTGCGGCTGGCCCGAGGCCGGTGACAAACAGGTGGAGGCGTTCGTCCGCGACGTCTTGCCCGAGTTCGCCGGCTGACTGCTGACTGCTCCGTGCGCACGCGTCTGCGTCGATGAGCACGAACCGGGTGCCGCCGCTTCCGCCGCGGAGCTGGCCAGACGGCATGGCGGAGACGCTGGCGGCGACGTTGCGGCCCAAGAACGCCCGGCATCCGGTGCCGCCGCGTGACCCGGCCAGCCCGACGGGGCTCAACGCGATGGGCGTGCTGGCACAGCACCCCGAGCTGACCGCGGCGTTCAACCAACTCATCCGGCATGCGCTCTACTTCACGACGATCACCCCACGTCAACGCGAGCTCCTCGTGCTGCGCGTCGCCCACCTGCGGGACTCGGCCTACGAGTGGGCCCAGCACGTCTATCAGGCCGGCGTCGTCGGTCTTTCGCCCGAGGAGGTCGCCCGGGTCCGCGTCGGACCTGCGGCCCCCGAATGGGTGCCGTTGGATCGTGCGCTGCTGGCCGCGGCGGACGAGCTCGTTGGCGACGCCCGCATCGGAGAGCAGACCTACGAGGCTTTGTCGGCCGAGCTCGACACCCAGCAACTGATGGATGTGGTCTTCACCGTGGGTGCCTACGAGGTGTTCGCAATGGCGTTGCGCAGCTTCGACGTCGAGCTGGACGAGGACCTGCGGCCCTACGCCTGAAGCGCAAGCCCGATTCGGCCGGGTGCGACGCGCTGCGGTGCCGCTTGAAACCCGCTCGCACCAAAGACCCGTCCGTAGTAAGCAAGACGGGTCGGACACCCAGGGAGGCAGGCAGAACTATGGGACTCTCCATCAACGACACGGCCCCGGACTTCGAGGCGAAGACGACCCAGGGGACCATCAAGTTCCACGACTGGATCGGGGACTCGTGGGCAGTGCTTTTTTCGCACCCCAAGGACTTCACCCCGGTCTGCACCACCGAGCTCGGTTACATGGCCAAGATCGAGCCCGAGTTCGCCAAGCGCGGGGTGAAGATCATCGGTCTCTCGGTCGACGCCACGGGGGACCACGAGAAGTGGGCCGACGACATCGAGGAGACCCAGGGGACCCGACCCACCTACCCCATCATCGGCGACGATGACTACAACGTCGCCAAGCTGTACGGGATGCTCCCCGCGTCGACCGAGGGCGAGGCCAAATCGCGGACGCCAGCCGACAACGCGACGGTGCGCAACGTCTTCGTCATCGGCCCGGACAAGAAGATCAAGCTGATCCTCGTCTACCCGATGTCGACGGGGCGCAACTTCGACGAGGTGCTCCGGGTGGTCGATTCGCTCCAGCTCACGGCGAAGCACAAGGTGGCCACGCCGGTGAACTGGAAGCAGGGTGAGGACGTCATCATCGGCGGCGCGGTGTCCAACGACGAGGCCAAGGAGCTCTTCGGCAGCTGGAAGGAGCCGAAGCCCTACATCCGGATCGTGCCCCAGCCCAGCTGAACCAGCCGGGTCAGAGGTCCCAGGCGCGGGCGCGTCCGTGGGACTCGAACGCCGCGCGGAGGGCCGCCTCGTCGGTCTCGGTGAACGGCCGGAACTCCGACGCGCCGCGGGGGCGTTCGTACAGCGGATCGCCGGCGACCCGATCGTGGCGGAACTTCTCGTGGATGAGCGTCCGGGTCAGGATCTTGTTGGTCGGCGTGCTGGGCAGCGTCGCTGAGATCCGGACGAAGGTCGGCCGCCACTTGGGGCCGAGGTCCGGCTGGGTGTCGAGCCATGCCGCGAACGCCTCGCCGTCGAAGGACGTGCCGTCCCTGAGGACGAGCGCGGCCATGACCTGATCGCCCGAGTCGGGCGCGGGCACGCCGTAGACCGACGCCAAGAGAACGTCGGGGTGCCGGCCGATGATGGCCTCGATCGGCGCCGCCGTGAAGTTCTCGCCGTCGACGCGCAGCCAGTCGGCCGTCCGGCCGGCGAAATAGACCCAGCCGTCGTCGTCGACGTAGCCGAGGTCCCCGCTCCAGTACCAGCCCTTGCGGGTGGTCTGCTCCATCGCCTGCTCGTTGCGGTAGTAGCCCTCGAACGGGCCGACGCCGAGGGTGTTGACGAGCTCGCCGACACAGTCCGCAGCGTTGCGGAGCCGGCCGTCGGCGTCGAACTGCGCCCGCGGCGCCTCGTTCCCCGCCTCGTCGACGGCCATGATCCCCTCGCGCAGCCTCCCGATGGAGCCGCTGGGCCGGTTGCCCGTGCGGTCAAGCGCGATCGCGCCCTCCGTCGAACCGAACACGTCGATGATGCGCATGCCGAATCGAGCCGAAGCTTCCTCCACGACCTGAGGCGACCCTTCGTTGCCGAAGGCGACGCGCACGGAGGTGTCGGCGTCGTCGTCGTGGGGTGGCGTCGCCAGCAGGTAGGTCAGCAGCTTGCCCGTGTAGTTGAACCAGGTCACCCCGTACCGGCGTACGTCGGGGAGGAACCCGGACGCGCTGAAGCGGCGCGCCAAGGAGAGTGAGGCGCCGGCGACCAGGGCGGGTGCCATCCCCGCCATCAGTGAGTTCGTGTGGAAGAGCGGCATCGCCGCGTACCCGACGTCCTCGGGGGACAGCTCGAGCATCATGGCCATGCGATTGCCGGTGGTCAGGAGCCGGCGCTGGGTGCAGCGCACGGCCTTGGGGGCGTCGGACGTGCCCGACGTGAAGAGCAGGACCCAGAGGGCGTCGACGTCGGCGGCGTCTGTGGGCCGGTGCGCTGTGTCGCCGACGGCGTGCAGCGCGTCCTCCAGCGAGGCGCCCCGGGGCTTCGGGTCGTCGCCGTCGGCGAAACGGCTCGACACAAGCACCCCGCCAGGCAGGTCGACGCCCTCGAGCGCAGCCCCGAGCTGCGCCTCGTGGCGCGGCTCGGTAAGCACGAGCTGCAGGTCGGTGTGCGTGATGTCCCGGGCAAGATGCTCGCCCTGGCGCGTGTAGTTGAGTCCGGCGACGACGGAACCGCTCAACGCGGCGCCGCAGAGTGCGAGGACATAGTCCGGCGTGTTGTCGAGGAGGACGCCGACGTGCGGCGGCCGGTCCGGATCCAGGCGGGAGCGGAACAAAGACGCGAAGCGCTCAGCCTCCGCGAGCACATCGCGATGCGTCCACACGCGGTCGCCGAAACGCAGGGCCGGAAGTCCGCCGTGCTCGTCGGCGTTGCGCCGGAACAGGGTGGCCGCGTCGGGCGCGGGGAGCGGGACCTCGGCCAGCGGCGGGGCCAGTGGTGCAGTCGATTCAGCGGCCGTCACGTTCTCATCCTTGCGCGTCCGTACTCCCCGGGTGGCGGCGAAGCCTAGGGCGCGTCCGCGTTCGAGGCAGGGGCCGGCACGCACGTCGGCGGCGCGCCGTAGCATGGCGGTGCCGGGGGGACGGGCTCGACACACGGACCCCGTGCCACGTCGGAGGGAAGGGCGAAGCATGGACCTCGAAGGCGTCTTGATCGGCGAGGACGACGTGGTTCCCCGCGCCAGGTACACGAGCCCCGAGTTCGCCGCGCTCGAGTTCGACCGGCTGTGGTCGCGCGTGTGGCAGGTGGCCTGCCGGCAGGAGGAGATCGCCGACATCGGCGACTTCTGCGAGTACCTGATCGGGGACCAGTCGGTCCTCGTCGTCCGGTCGGCCCCCGACACGATCCGCGCCTTCCACAACACCTGCCTCCACCGCGGCACCCGCCTCGCCGACGGGTCCGGCCGGTTCCCGGAGGGCTGCATCCGCTGCCGCTACCACGCGTGGCGCTACGACCTCGACGGGAACCTGGTCGAAGTAGTCGACCGCGAGGAGTTCGGCGAAATCCCCGACGGTGTGTGCCTCAACGCGGTGCGCGTCGAGACGTGGGGCGGATTCGTCTGGATCTGCCTGAGCGCGGACGCGCCACCGTTGCTCGAGTACCTCGATCCTCTGCCGAAGATGCTGGCCCCGTATCACCTCGACCGGATGCATCTGCGCACCTATCTCTCGACGGTACTGCCGGCGAATTGGAAGGTTGCGGTCGACGCCTTCAACGAGGGCTACCACGTGCAGGGCACGCACCCACAGCTCCTGCCCTGGACGGACGACGTCAGCCTGGAGTACGAGGCGCTCGGGATCCACGCCCACTACGGGCGGCTGCCGAACGCCCGGAGACAGTTGCGGCCGAGCCCGCGCCTCGGGCTCGCCGAGGGCGAGTACGACGAGGGCGAGATCCTCGAAGCCTTCATCGCGGGGCTCGGTGGCCTCTTCTACAAGGACGAGAGTGCGCTGGTCGAGGAGATCCGGGCGTGGGGCGCCGATGGCGCCACGATGCTCAGCCGCTACCAGCAAGGCCGGCGCACGCTGCTCGAGGGCAGGGGCGTGGCCGTGGAGCAGTTCGCCGACGACCAGCTGACGAGCGCGGACGACGTCTTCTTCTTTCCCA
>DATAYX010000459.1:0-4106 GCA_036272355.1 Acidimicrobiales bacterium | reverse complement strand
CTCAAGGAGAACATCTCCGTCGGCCGGGTGCGCCGCTTGGTCGCCGAGGGTGGCCAGGTGGTCGACACGTACCTCCACCAACAGGCCGGCCGCGGCGTCAACGCCGTGGGTGTCGTGCTCGAGGGCGGCTCCGAGGAGCTGGCCCACGACATCGCGGTGCACATCGCGTTCGCCAAGCCGGCCTACCTCAGCCGCGACGACGTGCCGGCAGACGAGGTCGCCACCGAACGCGCCACGCTCGAGACGATCTCGCGCAACGAGGGCAAGCCCGAGGCCGCGCTCGAGAAGATCGTCAACGGCCGCATGAACGGCTGGTTCAAGGAGCGAGTGCTCCTCGACCAGTCCTATGTCCGCGACGAAAAGCAGACCATCGCCGGCATGCTCGGCTCGGCGCGCATCGTGGCCTTCGCCCAGGTCGTCGTCGGCGCCTGACGCGCTGAAGGTCGTGGGAGAGTCGCGCCGCATCGTCCTCAAGATGTCGGGGGAGGCCTTGGCCTCCGCCGCGTCCGACGAGACCATCGACACCGCCACCGTCGAGCGGATGGCCAAGGAGATGGCCCAGGCCATGGACGCCGGGGGTCTCGAGCTCGCCGTGGTCGTCGGCGGCGGCAACATCTGGCGGGGCACGACGGGCGAGTCCAGCGGCATGGACCGCGCCACGTCGGACTACATGGGCATGCTCGGCACCGTCATCAACGCCCTGGCGCTCCAGGACGCGCTCGAACAGCAGGACCAGCCCACCAGGGTGCTGACCGCCCTCTCCATGGCCGAGGTGGCCGAGCCCTACATCCGGCGCCGGGCCATCCGCCACCTCGAGAAGGGCCGCATCGTCATCTTCGCCGCCGGCATGGGAAACCCGTTCTTCACGACTGACACCCCCGCTGCACTCAGGGCGGCGGAAATCGGCGCCGAGCTGCTGTGCAAGGGGACCCATTCGGGTGTCGACGGCGTCTACAGCGCAGATCCCAAGCTCCACCCGGATGCCACCCGCTACGACGAGATCTCTTTCATGGACGTGATCAACCACGACCTGCGGGTCATGGACCTGACCGCCATCACCTTCTGCAAGGACAACAACCTGCCCATACGGGTGTTCGACCTCATGATCCAGGGCAACATCGGTCGAGCGCTGAGTGGTGAGCGGATCGGTACGCTGGTCCGTTGATGGACGATGACCTCGCCGCCCTGGTCAGGGATGACACCAGGGAGAAAATGGGCAAGGCCATCGAGCACGTTCGCCACGAGATGGGCGGCGTCCGGACCGGGCGCGCTTCCTCCGCGCTCGTCGAGCCGCTGCTCGTCGACTACTACGGCACGCCCACCCCGCTGCGCCAGCTGGCCGGGTTCAGCGTGCCCGACGCCATGCTCCTCGTGATCTCGCCCTACGACAAGGGCTCGCTGACGGCGATCGAGAAGGCGATCCAGACCTCGGACCTGGGCATCAACCCCACGAACGACGGGACCGTGATCCGCCTTGCCTTCCCGCCGTTAACAGAAGAGCGCCGCAAGGAGCTGGTTAAGGTCGTGCGGCACAAGGCAGAGGAGGGACGCGTGGCAGTTCGCAACCTGCGCCGCGCGGGGCGACACGAGCTCGAGGCACTGCAGAAGGACGGCGAGCTGTCGACCGACGAGCTCGAGCGCGTCGAGAAGGAGCTCGAGAAGATCACGCACGACCAGGTTGCGCTGATCGACCAGCTGCTCGCGCACAAAGAGCAAGAGCTCATGGCGGTCTGAGGCAAGCGATATGACCGACGGCACAGACGATCACGACGAGTACACCCCGAGCTTCGGAGGGAACTCGGATTCCGAGAGCAACGAGCAGGACGCCGAAGAGCCCACGAGCTACCACTCCGGGCGCGTGCGCATCATCGGAGCCGAGCCCGCGGGTGATTCCGTCCGCGAGGTGACCGGCCCGGTGGAGGAGGGCCACCCGGACCTGCCGCACTGGAACGACGCGCCGACCGGGCAGGTCCCTGCGATCCTGGACCGCAGCACCGGCGAGGAGTCCGCGGTGGCGCCGCCGACCTGGCGCGAGGAGGACCACGACTGGGCGGCCCAGGAAGAGGTCTTCGAGCCGTCGATGTTGTCGGGCGACCTGCCCGCCGTCGGCGCTCTCCTCGACGAGCAACGGCGCGAGGAGACCGACGTCGAGCACCAGCCGTGGCACTTCGAGTCGGACGACACGCTCGTCATCCCGCCCGAGCCCGGAGCCGGGCCCGACCTCACTGCACCCGAAGCTGAGGCCGAGCCCGAGTTCGACACCGGCCCCCGCCGCCGCGTGTCCGCGCCGCCCCGGCGCGAACGCCGGCGCCAGCAGCCGGAGACGGTGGCCTGGAGCGAGCCCGAGGCGGCGCCACCCGACGTGCCGGCGGCCGACGGACTGGCGGGGGAGCCCGACAGCGAGACCGTCGGCGTCTCGCCGCGCGTGGCTTCGGCCGAGACCGCCGCGGCCTCTGCCGCCGCCGCGTCACGCCTCACCCCCCCGCAGCCGCCCGAGCCCAAGCCCCGCGCCCCCCGCACCTCGAGAGCCAACGGCACCCGCACCGGGAACGTGCAGCCGACCGCCGGCACCTCCGGCCGCGACATGCGTGTCGCGATCGGCAGCGGACTCCTCATCGGCGTCGTGGGCCTGATCTGCTTCGCCGCGGGGACGGTGGCGACCCTGGTCATCGCGACGATCATCGTCCTGCTGGCTACCGCCGAGGGCTATGCCGCCTTCCGCCGCGCCCAGTACCACCCGGCCACGCTGCTCGGCCTGGTTGCGGTGCTTTCGCTGATGATCGAGACCTACAACAAGGGCGTCGCCGCGCTGCCGCTGGTCCTGGTGCTCCTCGTGGCCGGCTCGTTCATCTGGTATCTCGCCCGGGTGGAGCCCGCGGCCGACCCGGCCTCGGGCATGCTCTCGACGGTCTTCATCTTCGTGTGGGTCGGCGCCTTCGGCTCGTTCGCGGCGCTGCTGCTCAACCCGAACCTGTTCCCCGAGCGCCACGGCATCGCCTTCATCCTCGCCGCGGTGATCGTCACCGTGGCCGACGACGTGGGCTCGCTGCTCGTCGGTTCGGCGATGGGACGGCACCAGCTCGCGCCTTCCATCAGCCCCAACAAGAGCTGGGAGGGTCTGATCGGCGGTGCCATCGCCGCGATCCTGGTGTCCGTCGTCGTGGTCCACTTCATCCATCCGTGGACCGTGAGCAAGGCGTTGCTCTACGGCGTCGTCGTCGCCATCGTGGCGCCGCTCGGTGACCTCAGCCAGTCGATGATCAAGCGGCACCTCGGCCTCAAGGACATGGGGCGGCTGCTGCCCGGGCACGGCGGCGTCCTCGACCGCTTCGACGGCCTTCTCTTCGTCCTGCCCGCCACGTACTTCGTGGTCAAAGCGCTGCACCTCGGCTGAACCGATGCGCTCCGTCAGCCTGATGGGCTCCTCGGGCTCGATCGGCACCCAGGCCCTCGACGTGGTCCGCGCCGAGCCCGAACGCTTCCGGGTCCACGCCCTCGCCACGCACCGCTCGGCCGACGCGCTCGTCGCCCAGGCGGCGGAGTTTCACCCCGACGTCGTGGTGATCGGCGATCCCGCCCTCTGTGCGGCGGTGCGCGACGGGGTCCCCGCCGGCGTCGAGGTGCTCGTCGGCCAGGAGGGCTTGGTCGCGGCCGCGCAAGGCGCCGACGTCGTCCTCAACGGCGTCGTGGGCTTCGCCGGCCTCCCCGTGACGATGGCTGCGCTCGAGGCGGGAAAGCGCCTCGCCCTGGCCAACAAGGAGTCGCTCATCGCGGGCGCCCCCGTGGTGCAGAAGGCCCGCAGCACGCCGGGCGCCGAGATCGTCCCGGTGGACTCGGAGCACTGCGCGGTGCACCAGTGCCTGGCCTCGGTGCAGGGGACCACCGACGTGGCTCGCCTGTTGCTCACCGCGTCCGGCGGCCCTTTCCGCGACTGGCCGGCAGACAAGCTCGGTACGGCGACCGTGCAGGACGCGCTCGCCCACCCCACCTGGTCGATGGGACCCAAGATCACCATCGACAGCTCGACGCTGATGAACAAGGGCCTCGAGGTCATCGAGGCGCACGAGCTGTTCGGCATCGACTACGACCGCATCGACATCGTCGTG